>CARDPF010000239.1 GCA_948960675.1 uncultured Eisenbergiella sp. | reverse complement strand
AATATGTGGTTGTCTAATTCCTCTTGTTGTTAATAGCCGCCTGTGCCGCCGCCAATCTTGCAATCGGCACCCTGAACGGTGAGCAGGACACATAGTTCAATCCCACCTTATGGCAGAATTCCACAGAAGAAGGATCCCCGCCATGTTCGCCGCAGATACCCAGCTTGATATCCGGCCTGGTGGAACGCCCTTTTTTCGCCGCCATCTCCACAAGCTGTCCGACGCCATTCTGGTCCAGCTTCGCGAAGGGATCCGCCTCATAGATCTTGCTCTTGTAGTAATCGACCAGGAACTTACCGGCATCGTCACGGGAGAAGCCAAAGGTCATCTGGGTCAGGTCGTTGGTACCAAAGGAGAAGAACTCAGCCTCCTCTGCGATCTCATTTGCCAAAAGTGCCGCACGGGGAATCTCAATCATGGTACCGACGTGGTATTGAATGTCGGAATTTTTCTCGGCCTTGACCTTCTCCGCCGTCTTTACAATCACGTCCTTGACAAATTTCAGTTCCTTCTTATCGCCTACAAGGGGAACCATGATCTCCGGGACAATATCGTACCCCTTCTCCTGCTTCACTTCGATGGCCGCTTCCATAACCGCCCTGGTCTGCATCCTGGCAATTTCCGGATAAGTCACGGACAGACGGCAGCCGCGGTGTCCCATCATCGGGTTAAACTCATGCAGTTCGTCACAGGTCTCCTTGACTTCCGCCACGGAAAGGCCCATATCCTTTGCAAGATCCTCAATGTCCTTTGTCTCCGTGGGAACAAACTCATGCAGCGGGGGATCCAGGAAACGGATTGTCACCGGCCTGCCCTCCATCACTTCGTAAATGGCCTTAAAGTCCCCTTTCTGGAACGGGATCAACTCGCGCAGGGCATCTTCCCTCGCCTCCACGGTCTTGCTCAAAATCATCTTACGGATCTTAGGGATCCGGTCAGGCTCGAAGAACATATGCTCCGTCCGGCAAAGCCCGATGCCTTCCGCGCCAAGCTTGATGGCATTTGCCGCGTCCGCAGGCGTATCTGCGTTGGTGCGTACCTTCAGGGTACGGAAAGAATCCGCCCACGCCATAATCCGTCCGAAGTTGCCGCTGATGGACGCCTCTTCCGTGCGGATATCCCCATCGTAAATTTTTCCGGTGGAACCGTCCAGGGAAATGTAATCCCCTTCATGGTATGTTTTCCCGCCAAGGGAGAAATGTTTTTCCGCCTCATTGATCACAATATCGCCGCAGCCGGAAATACATGCCGTACCCATTCCGCGCGCTACCACCGCTGCGTGTGAGGTCATTCCGCCGCGGACGGTCAGGATTCCTTCCGCCGCATGCATTCCTTCGATATCCTCGGGTGAGGTCTCTAAACGTACCAGTACGACGCGCTCTCCCCTTTCGTGGGCCTCCTTGGCCTCCTCAGCCGTAAAATAAACCTTTCCTGCAGCGGCTCCGGGGGAAGCAGGCAGCGCCTGTCCGATCACGGTTCCCGCTTTGAGGGCATCTACATCAAAGGTAGGGTGCAGAAGCTGATCCAGGGACTTGGCCTCAATGCGTGCGACCGCCTCTTTTGGCGTAATCATGCCTTCATCCACAAGGTCACAGGCAATCTGCAAGGCAGCAGGGGCAGTCCTCTTTCCGTTCCTGGTCTGTAAAAAGAACAGTTTGCCTTCCTCAATGGTAAACTCCATGTCCTGCATATCCCGGTAATGGTTTTCCAATTTATTGGCAATCTCAATAAACTGCTTATAGCATTCCGGAAGATCCTGTTCCAGTCTGGTAATGGGCTGCGGGGTCCGGATACCGGCAACCACGTCCTCGCCCTGCGCATTGATCAGATATTCGCCGTAAATGCCCTTCGCACCGGTGGAAGGATTGCGCGTGAAAGCCACGCCCGTACCGGAAGTATTGCCCATATTGCCAAATACCATCGCCTGTACATTGACAGCGGTTCCCCAATCGCCCGGAATATCGTTCATACGCCGGTAAACAATCGCACGTTCATTATCCCAGGAACGGAACACGGCCTTCACGGCCTCCATCAGCTGTACCTTGGGCTCCTGCGGGAAATCTTCCCCCATTTTATCCTTATAAATTCCCTTAAATCTTACAATGACTTCCTTTAAATCCTCTGCGGTCAATTCCGTATCGAAATTCACACCCTTGCTTTCCTTGATATCGTCCAATACCCTTTCAAACAAAGATTTGGGCACTTCCATGACAACGTCGGAAAACATCTGGATGAATCTTCTGTAGGAATCATACGCAAACCGCAGGTTACCGGTTTTCTTGGCGAAGCCTTCCACGGAAATGTCGTTTAACCCCAGATTCAGGATGGTATCCATCATGCCGGGCATGGATGCCCTTGCTCCGCTTCGCACGGAAACCAACAAGGGATTCTCGGTATCGCCAAACTTCTTCCCCTGCTGCTGCTCCAAAACCGCCAGTGCGTCAAAAATCTGTCCCTGAATCTCCTCGGAAATCGCCCTGCCCTTGTCATAATAGTCCGTGCAGGCTTCCGTGGTCACGGTAAACCCGTTCGGGACAGGCAGGCCGAGGTTTGCCATCTCTGCCAGATTCGCGCCCTTGCCGCCAAGAAGGTTGCGCATTCCCGCATTTCCTTCTTTGAATTGATATACCCATTTTGCCATTCTTCAGTTCCCCCTTTGAACTTATTATGGTAGGCAACGTGCGCCGGGCAGCGCACGTCCTCATGAAACTATTATAACATACCCTTTTTCACAATGCTTCACAAAATTTAAGGGCGCATTTTGTGAAAATTATACCATTTTTTACCAAACCTCATCCAGTTTTTCTTTGAGGATTTCCCTTTCCTCCCGTATCCGGTCGCGGTCATTGCTCTTTAGCGCTTCCTCAAACCGTTGGATCTGGTATTCCAGCATTCTGCGGTCCTCCCCGAGCAGTTCTTCATAAGTCCGCTCGGCCTGTAAAAGCACCAGTTTATTTTCCTCCCTGTCCCGGGGCTGGATTTTCAGGTAAGAAAGCTCTTCCATCCGCTTTGCGATCTGGGCATCGCTCATATGGTTTTCGGATCCCTTGATAATCACTTTTCTCGTTTCCCCGGTGGAAATCACGGCAGCCTCCACCTCCAGGATCGAATTGATGTCATAGGTATACGTGACGTCCACGCTCTCTTTTCCAGCAGGCGCCTCCGGCACCTCCAGTTCCAGTTCCCCCAGGTAAAGGTTGTTTTCCGCAAAACGGCTTTCCCCCTGCAGTACCCTGATACAGATTTTATCCTGGTTGTCATGTGCCGTATAAAAACGTTCCGTACGGCTTGCCGGAATTACCGTGTTGCGCTCGATAATGGGGCAGAAATGTCCGGACTCCTTGATCCCGTGCCCCAAATCCACCACCACGTCCGTTCCCAGCGTAAAGGAACAGACATCGGTGAGAATCACCTCCCGGACCGCTTCCCGGCGCTCTTTCATGGCCGCCTGTATGGCCGCCCCTAAGGCTACCGCCTCATCTGGGTTGACGTTGGTATCCGGGAACTTGCGGAACAGCTTGATTAAAAAGTCCCGCACAATCTGCAGCCTGGTGGCGCCGCCGATCAATACCACCACATCAATATCGGCCAGCTTCAACCTGGCGTCGGAAAGGCTGCGTTTTACGGGCTGCTTAATTTTGTCCAGAAGCGGCTCGCATGCCGCCGCATATTCCCGGTAGGTAATTGTGGCACATTTTTCGGTCCGGTTTTCGTCGTCTTGTCCAAACACACAGCGCATTTCCACCTCTGCATCGGCATTAAAGCGCTTTTTGCACCGCTCCGCCTCATTGTACAGGCGCACACTGTCCCTCCGGTTCAAATCCTCCTGTTTCAATTCGCACTTCTTCATAAAAATCTTCAAAAGCGCTTCCGTGAAGTCCTCCCCGCCCAGGTAATTGTCCCCGGCAACTGCGCGGACCTCCAAAATATTGTCGTACAGTTCCAAAATGGAAACGTCAAAAGTTCCGCCCCCCAAGTCAAATACCAAAAAACGGGTATTTTTTTTGCGTTCATAGAGCCCGTATGCAATTGCCGCCGCCGTAGGCTCGCTGATGATACGTTCCACCTTCAGACCGGCCAGTTCCCCTGCCCGCTTGGTGGCCTTTCTCCTTCGGTCGTCAAAATAAGCAGGAACGCTGATTACCGCCTCCGTCACCTGCTCCCCCAAATAGGCTTCCGCATCCTCCTTTAACGCCCGCAGTACAAAAGAGGAAAGTTCCTCCGCCTTAAATTTGTTTTTTCCCAGCTTAAATTCCCGGTCGCTCCCCATGCTGCGCTTAAACGCGGCCGCCACCGTATCCGGATAAAGAGCGCGGCGCTCCCTTGCCGTCTCGCCCACATATACCGTACCCTCTTCATCCACGCTGACCACCGACGGAGTCAGTGACTGTCCCAGCCGGTTGGGAATAATCTTTGGACCTTCTTTTGTAAAAACAGCCGCCAGACTGTTGGTCGTACCTAAATCAATTCCAATAATCATCCTTGCTCCCATCTGACCGCCAACGGCGGTACAAATATTTTACCCCTCTATTGCCGTTTCCGCCCGTTTTTCCAACAGGGCAAGCTTTGTGCGCACATCCTGGTCCGCAGGGCTTTCCTCCAAAATTTCCCTGTAAAGCGCAACCGCTTTTGCATACATGCCCTTTGCCGCATATACCCCTGCTTCCAGTTCGGCAGCGTCCGTACAGCAGCTGCGGCTGCAGCCAAGACAGCGCGGATGCGGCCGCATCTCATCTGCCAGCGCCTGCGCCGTCCCGACATTCCCGGCGTAAAGCTGCAAAAGCCCCAATTCGTACATATTTTGCAGCCTGTCGTCCAGAGCGTTTAAGCGGGATGCAAAACCTCCGTTCAGCCGGTAATAGGAGAGTGCTTCCCTCGCCCAATGGGAGGCCTGTCTTTTATCCCCCGCAAAAAAGAAAATGTCTGCTGCCCTGCGGCATAGTGTTGGGTATAACTCCCCCTGCACCTGCGCAGCCCCCAGGG
>CARDPF010000238.1 GCA_948960675.1 uncultured Eisenbergiella sp. | reverse complement strand
TTTTTTGATTGCACAAAAGCAGCTGACACTATTCATGTATCAGAGCCAACAACCCCGCTGCTCGCAGCGGGGTATCGGCCTTCGCGGCAGTCGCCAAATATCCGCACTACCGAAACGACATTGGCCGTGCATTGTAACGGCTATTCTTCGAACAGCGCCGTCGACAGATAGCGCTCCCCGGTATCCGGCAGCAAAACCACAATCAGCTTTCCTGCATTTTCCGGCCTTTTTGCCAGTTCGATGGCCGCAAAAGCCGCCGCCCCGGAGGAAATTCCCACCAATATACCTTCGCTTCTCCCGATATGCCGCCCAGTGTCATAAGCATCCTGTCCCGAAACCGTGATGATCTCATCGTAAATTTGGGTATTGAGCACCTTTGGCACAAAGTTCGCACCGATTCCCTGAATGGAATGGGGGCCTGCCGTTTTGGCGGAAAGTAGCGGGGAATCCGACGGTTCCACGGCCACCACCCGGATTTTGGGGTTTTTGCCCTTCAAGTACTCCCCCACGCCGGTGAGCGTACCGCCCGTGCCCACACCGGCCACAAAGATATCCACCTTACCGTCCGTATCCCCATAAATCTCCGGGCCGGTTTGGGTAAAGTGCGCCTTGGGGTTGGCCGGATTTTCAAACTGTCCCGGAATAAAGCTGTTGGGAATCTCCCTGGCCAGTTCCTCCGCCTTCTCGATTGCCCCCTTCATGCCTTTGGCCCCTTCCGTCAGCACCAGTTCGGCGCCATAAGCCTTCATCAGCTTTTTCCGCTCTGCCGACATGGTTTCCGGCATGGTGATGATGAGGCGGTATCCTTTTGCCGCAGCAATCGCGGCCAGTCCGATGCCGGTGTTTCCCGAGGTAGGCTCGATCATCACAGAACCGGGCTTTATGCGCCCGTCTACCTCCGCCTCCTCAATCATGGCTTTGGCCACGCGGTCCTTTACAGACCCTGCCGGATTGAAATACTCCAGCTTGGCAACCACCTTCGCCTGCAAATGCAGTTCTTTTTCCAGATGTGTCAGTTCCAAAAGCGGCGTTTTGCCCACCAGCTGGTCAACGCCCGTATAAATTTCAGACATACAAACTCCTCCTTTACAATTATTTTACGGCTGCAAATCCTCTTTCCAAATCCGCAAGAATATCGTCAATATGCTCCGTACCGATGGAAAGGCGGATGGTGTTTGGGAAAATCCCCTGTTCCCCTAATTCCCCTGCGGTCAGCTGGGAGTGGGTAGTGGTAGCCGGATGAATGACCAGACTCTTGACATCCGCCACATTGGCCAGCAGGGAAAAAATCTCCAGATGGTCAATAAAAGCATGCGCCGCCTCCTGTCCCCCCTTTATCTCAAAAGTAAAAATGGATGCGCCTCCGTTGGGAAAATAGCGGTTATACAAGACGTGATCCGGATGGTCCGGCAGGGACGGGTGGTTCACGCGCTCCACCTGCGGATGATTGGCCAAAAATGCCACCACCTTCCGGGTATTTTCCGCATGGCGTTCCAGACGCAGGGACAATGTTTCCACCCCCTGCAAAAGTAAAAACGCGTTAAAAGGGGAAATGGCCGCACCGGTATCCCGCAAAAGAATGGCCCTGACGTAGGTCACAAAGGCGGCGGCTCCTGCCGCTTCCACAAAGGATACGCCGTGATAGCTGGGGTTTTCATCTGCGATGGCGGCATATTTCCCCCCGGCCTTCCAATCGAATCTGCCGGAATCCACAATGACGCCTCCCAGCGTTGTGCCATGCCCGCCGATAAACTTGGTTGCGGAATGTACCACAATATCCGCCCCGTGCTCAATGGGACGTATCAGATACGGCGTGCCAAACGTATTATCAATGACCAAAGGCAGGCCGTGCGCATGTGCTATCTGTGCAATGGCGTCAATATCCGGAATATCGCTGTTGGGGTTGCCCAACGTTTCCAGATACACGGCCCGGGTTTCGGGACGGATGGCTGCCTCCAGCTGCGCCAAATTGTGCGCATCCACAAAAGTCGTCCGGATCCCGTAGTGCGGCAGGGTATGGGCAAGCAGATTGTAGCTGCCCCCGTAAATGGTTTTCTGCGCTACAATATGCCCCCCGTCCTGTGCAAGTGCCTGCAATGTATAGGTGATGGCCGCCGCGCCGGAAGCCAGCGCAAGCGCCGCAACTCCCCCTTCCAGCGCCGCCAGACGCTTTTCCAGAACCTCCTGCGTGGAATTGGTCAGCCGCCCGTATATGTTACCGGCATCCGCAAGTCCAAACCGCGCCGCCGCATGGGCGCAGTCCCTAAATACGTAAGAAGTAGTCTGGTAAATCGGCACTGCCCTGGCATCCGTAGCCGGATCCGGCTGTTCCTGTCCCACATGCAGCTGTAAAGTTTCAAATTTGTATTTTCCCATCTTTTCTCCCTTTCTGCGCAGCTTTATTGCGCAAATCCCTTATCCCTTTTTTTCATAATAACCCCCCATGCGCCATTGTTGGCACGCCACCATATAGGAAAGGGGGGTTCCTATGAAGGGCATGCACACATGCGGCCCTGCCTCATGGTGCGTGCACGGACTGAGCGGCAAGTGCGCAGTCCTACTTGTAGGTTTTATAAACTTTCATAGTAATCCCGGATTGCCGCCCGTACCGCCTGCTGCGCCAGCACAGAGCAGTGCAGCTTGTGCGGGGGCAGGCCGTCCAGCGCTTCTGCCACCGCCTGATTCGTCAATTGTTCTGCTTCCCGCAGCGGCTTTCCTTTTATCATCTGTGTTGCCATGGAACTGGATGCAATGGCGGAGCCGCAGCCGAAGGTTTCAAATTTTACATCGGATATGATGTCGTCCTCTATTTTCAGGTACACCTTCATAATATCGCCGCACGCCGCGTTGCCAACCTCCCCAACCCCGTCCGCATCCTCCATGGAACCCACGTTCTGCGGATTCCTGAAATGCTCCATCACCTTTTCACTATATAAAGCCATCTTTTACTCCCCTTCTTCCTTTCCGGTAAAATCCGCCATACACCGGTTTTACAGCGCGAATGGCTTTTTACCGCTTACCTTATCCTTCCACACCGGGGACATGAACCGTAAACGCTCCACCGCCTCCGACACCGCCCTGCAGATTTTGTCCACTTCCTCCTGCGTATTTTCCACATCCAGCGTCAGCCGCAGGGAACCGTGGGCCACCTCCGGGGATCTCCCGATTGCCAAAAGCACATGGCTGGGCTCCAGGGAACCGGAGGTACAGGCGGATCCGGAGGATGCGCAAATGCCCTTATCATCCAGCAGTAAAAGCAGGCTCTCCCCTTCCACACCCTCGAAACAAAAACTGACGTTTCCGGGAAGCCTGTTTGAGCGTTCTCCGTTCAGGGACGAATGGGGAATTGCCGAAAGCCCTGCAATCAGGCGGTCCCGCAGCAGAAGCAGCTTTTTCGTGTGCGCTTCCATGCCGGCACAGGCTTCTTCCAGGGCAGCCGCCATTGAAACGATTGCAGGCACATTTTCCGTTCCGGCCCTCCTGCCCCGCTCCTGTGCCCCTCCCGCCAATAACGGCTGTATTGCAATACCCTTTCTGACATAGAGCGCTCCGACCCCTTTTGGTCCGTGAAACTTATGGGCGGACAGGGAAAGCATGTCAATATGCTGTGTCCCCACGTCAACCGGAAGATGTCCGGCCGCCTGCACGGCATCCGTGTGGAATACCACTTTTTTCTCCCTGCAGACCTCCCCGATTTGTTCCACCGGCAGAATGGAGCCGATCTCATTGTTCGCATACATTACCGTCACCAGACAGGTGTCTTTGCGGATGGCAGCGGCGACCTGCTGCCGGGAAACCGTGCCCTTTTCGCAAACATCCAGCAATTCCACCTCAAACCCCTGCCCTTTAAGCCTTTGCAGGCACTCCAACACCGCATGATGCTCAAACGCAGTGGAAACAATATGCCGTTTTCCTTTTTTCGCCCCCTCATAGGCAGCGGATAAAATTGCCCAATTGTCAGCTTCCGTACCGCCCGAGGTAAAATAGATTTCCTCCGGACAGGCGCCGATACAGGCGGCGACACGTTCCCGCGCTGCCCACAAGGCCAACGCCGCATTCTGTCCCACATCATGCAGGCTGGAGGGATTCCCCCAGGTCTGCTCCATGCAAATCCGCATGGCATCCATGGCCGCCCTGCTCATTTTTGTAGTTGCCGCATGATCCGCATAAATCATTTTACTCTTCCCAAACCTCCCTTTCCCGTATCGCCCCTGACCTGCCTAAGGTTTTCGCACGCTGTCCTAACCGTTTCCTCCCCTCAATGAATTCCATTATAATCCAATAAACCTATAAAGTCAATAGGTTTATTGGTATATTATAAAGGAAATGACATTGGTGGCTGAAGTACAACAAAACCATTTCGCAATGCAAATATTCTTGATAACCCTTTTACCTTGTATTATAATAGGTTTATGTGAAACGGCTGTAACGAACGCAAATCCTGTGCAAAGAACAAACAGAAAGGTGTCGATCCCATGATTTCCACAAAAGGAAGATATGCTTTACGGGTTATGATTGATTTGGCCGGACAGAATCCGGACACTTTTGTCCCGCTGGACGCCATTGCCTCCAGACAGGAAATATCCAAAAAATATCTCGAAATGATTCTCAAGGCCCTGGTACAAAATAAGCTTCTGGTAGGCCTTCGCGGCAAGGGCGGCGGCTATAAGCTGACCCGCCGCCCCTGCGATTACACCGTTGGGGAAATTCTGGAGTTGACGGAGGGTACGCTGGCCGTAGTGGCCTGCCTGCAGGATGGCGCCCCGCCATGCGCGCGCCAAAAGCAATGCGCTACCCTTCCCATGTGGGAGCGTTTTGACCGGATGGTGCATGACTTCTTCTATGGCATTACTTTGGAAGACCTTCTATAAGAAATGCACGGAAATCAATTTTGCGGGAGGGGATGGGCAGGGACGGCTTCCCGACTGCCTGCAGTGGCGCATAGCCATTACAGACTTGCAAGGCTTGCGGACGGGAAATACCGCCAAAAA
>CARDPF010000237.1 GCA_948960675.1 uncultured Eisenbergiella sp. | reverse complement strand
ATAGCAGTTTCGGCATTCGTCCATGGCGGCATTTGGCGGAATGGAAATATTGCCTGTAATAACGCCGGAAATCATCTCCTGGGAAAAAGGAAGATCCCCAAATGCTTCATAATCCATTTTGGAACATTTCCGGATACAAAGAAGGACTGCCACACCGGTTTCATAACATATGGGACGGATGGGAAAATAATTTTGGGGATCGGATATCCGTGCCAGAATATTTTTCCATTCCTGCCTTGCTTTTTCGGGAGCCAGACAGGACAGCGCGGCAAGTTCCACAAAATTTGCGCATCCTTCGATCTGCTCGATTTTCGACTCGTAGGCATATTCATAGGGATAACGTTCCTCCCGCACTTTGCGCAAGCGTAGAAGAAAATCATAGGCGTTTTGGTCATTTCCTTCCAGAATGGCCCGGATGTAAGCCGCTTCCTGCAACTTCCCGGACAGATTTTGGGAAGCATATTGATATTGGAAAGGCGCCCGCATTTCATCGGCAAAACGGGACTCTTTGGAAATAGACTGGAATGCGTGGAACATTTCATGTACGATTTTGGAGGAAAGGATATCCAAATCCGTCGGTTCTGCTTCCAGATGCCAGATCGCAATATAGGAATCCTGCCATGGGATGGCAGTGTTTGCGCAAAAAGCGTCTGTCTTTTCGATAGAATGCCCGTCGAAATAGCATTCCGTATCCGTGTATACGGCAAATTTAAGGGGGAAAAACCCCCTCCAAAGTTTGGAAAAATCTATGACAGCAAGTCTTTTTTGTATTTCTTCATAAATGACAGCTAAATTCATTTGAACTTCCTCCGGCATCAAATTTTATCTTCCAGCGGCAATCCGGCAAATCATTCCCGCCATCCATCCATTCGAGCCTCATTTTACCATGGTAGTCCGGTGAAGTCAACTACTGAGCGGCCCCGGGCCGTGAATCAATGTCACTTAGTTAAGACACGGGTTTTGGGGGGCTTCCCCGCCCGTTGGCATGTCTCCCAAAGCCCGTGTCTTAACTAAGCGACATTGGCCGTGAATAGTAACATGGTCGTTGATTTGTTTTTGGTGAGTTCTTTGAAAGTCCGTTCCATTGGCTGGGGATATGCTGTATAATAGAGTCTGTTATGAATGACGGTTCATCAGGGAGGCGGAAAAGTGACCGACATGAAAATGTATTCCCTGCGGAAAGAGGAAATATAAATTCTGGTCTTTCGTCTTGTGGCCTGAAAGCAGTAAAGGAGAGGGACATATGAAAAAAATGTGTGAACAAGCTGAAAAAATCATGACAGAGCGTTTTGGGAAAGATGCGGTTATTGCGCTGGCGACAGTAGAAAAAGGGGTTCCTTATGTACGGTATGTAAATGCCTATTATGAGAATGGTGCATTTTATGTTATTACATATGCGCTTTCAAATAAAATAAAGCAGACGGAAAATAATCCTGTTATTGCAATAGCCGGTGACTGGTTTACTGCACATGGCAGGGGGGTAAATTTAGGCTATTTTGGAAAGGAAGAAAACCATAGGATTGCAAAGAGGCTGAAAGAAGTGTTTTCTGAATGGATTGATAACGGGCATAATGATTTTGAGGATGAGAACACGGTTATTTTATGTGTGGAATTGACAGACGGTCTGCTGCTTTCCCATGGGACAAGGTACGAGTTTTAGGATTTTAATTTCCGGAGGACTTTTGATATGAAATTTACACAAAATGGCACGTGTAGGATAACCGGTATCCATTACAAGGACAAAATTGCTTGCTGGGGCTGTTTTAAAGTTTTCGTGACAAGGGGCGCGTCATGTGGTATAGTAGATAGCGGTAATGGATGGTAACAGTTCAGACAAGTCTGAACTGTTACCATGGATTTAGGGCCGGGAAGGAAATCACTGCGATGAATGAAATTGAACGGTTTTATGACGAAGAATACGAGGAGTGGGAGCGGCTGGCGTTTCACTTGCCTGAATTTGAAGTGACAAAGCGGTATATGCTGCAGTATATCACGGGAAAAAAGTCGGTTCTGGACATCGGGGGAGGCCCTGGGCGGTATTCCATTTTTCTGGCGCAGCAGGGGCATGAGGTGACGCTGGTGGATTTATCCGGCAAGCACATCCGCCAGGCAATCGACAAGGCCGCCAAGGCCGGCGTGCATCTGGACAGCAGTATCCATGGGGATGCGCTTCGGCTTCATGAATACCTCTACAAAAAGGAACAGTTTGATGTGGTGCTCCTGATGGGGCCCCTGTATCATCTGCTGGAGGAGAAGGATCGGATGCAGGCCATGGAGGAAGCCCTGCGCGCATTAAAACCGGGCGGCATTTTGATGGCTGCTTTTATTTCCGATTTTGCGGCGATTCATGATTACGCCAGCGGACTGTATGATTTTGGGGATATGAAACCGCTGCTTGCGTTTTTGGAAGACGGCAGGAACCGGGAGGACAAGGATTTTACGGCCTCGTATTTTTGTTCCGACCAGGAAGCGCGGGAACTGATGGGACGTTTCGGCTTGCAGGAACTTGTGTTTGCAGGGGTGGAAAACGTACTTTGCGGGAAGGAAAAGAGGTTCCATGAGTTGCCGGATGCGCTGCAAAACAAATGGCTGGAACTTGCGTGGAGATTGAGCCGGGAGCCGAGGCTGTTTGGGATGAGTGAGCATTTTCTCTATATCGGGAAAAAGCAGGGGTAGTTTTTGGCAGAAGGAGTTTGGTTTATGAAGAATGATTTATTTTCCGTCGGGCCTTTTACCGTGCACGGATATGGGCTGATGATGGCAATCGGGATTTTGACCGCTTATTTTTTGGTGGAGCGTAACGGGAAAAAGCGGGGGATGGACGAAAATAAAATTTTTATGCTTGCCGTTTGGGCCGTGGCGGGCGGGCTTGTTGGCGCCAAGTTCTTGTACCTTTTAACCAGGCTGCCGGATTTGCTTGCGGATCCTTCCCTGTTTGTGCATTGCCTAAAGGACGGCTTTGTGGTGTACGGAAGTATCATCGGCGGCATTTTGGCGGCTTTTCTTTATTGTAAAAGGAGCGGTTTGCCATTTTGGGCGGTCTTTGACCTGGTGGTCCCCAATCTGGCGCTGGCGCAGGGGATCGGGCGGATCGGCTGCCTGCTGGCCGGGTGTTGTTACGGTATGGAGGTCCATGCGGACAATCCCATCGCCATTGTGTTTGAAAATTCCGCCTATGCGCCAAACCACGTGCCCCTGCTGCCCACGCAGGTGATTTCCAGCGTGTTGAATTTTTTGCATTATGCGGTTTTATTATGGCTTTCCAAGCGGCTGCACAGGGACGGGCAGCTGGCGGGCTGCTATCTGATTTTTTACAGTATCGGAAGGTTTGTGTTGGAATTTTTCCGCGGGGATATGATCCGGGGAAACGTGGGAAGTTTGTCCACATCCCAGTTTATCTCCCTCTTTATGGCATTTGCCGGGTTTGTGATGGTGTTTGGCATGCAGAAGTTTCAAAGAAAGCGAGAAACTTCCGAACCGTCTCAGGAATAGCGTTTCCCTTGGGATAGGCAAAGCCTACCTGACGTCTGGGGATGGAGACAGGCAATTTAAGTTGGACAAGGTGGCCGCTGTCCAACTCCTCACGCACGAAATCCCGGATGACACAGGCAATGCCCAGGTCGATTTTGGCGAATTCAATAAGCAGATCCAGGGAAGTGACTTCGATCATACGGGAAGCGGACAGGTTTTCCTGTGTCAGGTATCGGTCCACATACTGTCTGGTCAGGTTTTCTTTGTTTAGAAGCATGAGCGTAGACTCGGCAAGCACCGTTCTGGCACAAAGGTGGCTGCCTGTGGGAATGCGCTCTTTTAAATGATCCAAATACGTGCGGGTGGTGACGAAAATATCCTGAATTTCCATGACCGGCAAAAAGGCGAGCTTTTCCATGGGCTCGGGAATGCCTACCAGACCGATGTCCACCGTGCCGTTTTCCAATGCCTCCATGGTTTCATGGGAGGACTGGCAGGAGATGGAAATTTGGATGTGGGGATGCATTTTTACGAAGGGCTTTAAAATCGGCAAAAGCACATATTTGCAAAGCGTGGTGGAAACACCGATGGAAAGATGGCCCATGCCCAGCTTGCGGATGCGCAGCAGCTGTTCCTCCCCCTGCGTGATTGCCATAAAGGCGGTTTCCACCTGGCGGTAGAGCAGTTTCCCCGACTCGGTTAGGGTTACGCCCCGGGAGGAGCGCAAAAACAGGGAGACGTTTAAGTTCTGCTCCAGTTTGGAAATCGCCTTGCTGATGGCAGGCTGGCTGATATACAGTTCCCGTGCGGCTCCGGAAATGTTTTTGCATTTTGCCACGGTATAAAAGATGTGATACAAATTAAAATTTTGTTCCATTGTAAACCCTCCCTGATTTTGCAAAAAATACATGGCGGCTGCTTTTGGTAACAATTTGGCCAACACCATGCCATAACTTTATTATATCTTATCCCATTATAGTATAACTGCTAATTATAGTAAATATAAAAGATAGGTATTTTTTCTTTTTAGGCAGATGTGTTACACTTCATACTAGAGCGTGTTTGAAAAACCGCTAAAGCAGGCATAAGGAGTCAAAACCCCGCAGTAAGATGGCAGGTATCAACCTTGCTGTGCAGCAGGCAGGGGTTTTGGCCCTGCAATGATGAGCTAAATATATTCTGACGAATCCGCTTGGTTCATTGCCTGCGGGAATAAAAGGCGGTCAAAGGGAAAGGAGATTCCAGACATGGGAATGACAATGACGCAGAAAATTCTGGCGGCGCATGCGGGCCTTGCAAGTGTGGAGGCGGGACAGCTGATTGAGGCAAAGCTGGATTTGGTGCTGGGCAACGATATTACCAGCCCGGTTGCGATTCGGGAAATGGAAAAAATGAAGGTGGAAGGGGTATTTGATAAGGATAAAATTGCCCTGGTGCCGGATCATTTTGTGCCGAATAAGGATATCAAGTCCGCGGAGCACTGTAAGTGTGTGCGGGAGTTTGCGCGGCGAAACGAAATTACCAATTAT
>CARDPF010000236.1 GCA_948960675.1 uncultured Eisenbergiella sp. | reverse complement strand
CGGTTTAGGTCCTCCAAAGACTCGCAGCCCTTCTCCCCCAAAAGCGGAAGAAACTTCACAAAAATCTCCGCCGTGGCCTCCGCATCATCCACGGCGCGGTGGTGGTTTTCCAGCGAAACCCCCATGGTTTTTGCCACCGCATCCAGCGTATGCTTGGCCTGATTAGGAAGAAGCACCCTGGCAATGCCCACCGTGTCCACATAAGTCGGATCCAGAAACAGCTGCTGCCTTGCCGCATTTTCCTTTATAAAGCTCATGTCAAAATTCGCGTTATGGGCCACAAATACCGCACCCTCACAAAATGCCAGAAACTGCGGCAATACCTCCTCTATCCCGGGCGCGTCCAGTACCATCTCGTCCGAAATGCCGGTAAGCTGCTCAATCCGGAAGGGAATCGGCGTCCCCGGATTGACAAAGGCAGAAAAGCGGCCCACAATTTTCCCCTCTTCCACCCGCACCGCGCCGATTTCGATGATCTTATTTTTCACCGGGGAAAATCCCGTGGTTTCAATGTCAAACACCACGTAGGTTCCCTGCAGGGACTGGCCCTTATCCCCGGTGACAATCTCCTGCAGATCATCCACCAGATAGCCCTCACAGCCATAGATAACCTTAAAAAAGTCGTTTCTGTCCGGGTTTTCCTCCCCCGCCTCCTTGCGCTTTGCCTTCTCTGCCTTCCACAAATCCTCTACCAGATGGTTGGCATCCGGAAACGACTGTACCACGCCGTGGTCGGTGATGGCGATGGCCGGATGTCCCCATTTGTAAGCGCGCTTTACGATGTCTTTTACTTCCGATACACCGTCCATATCGCTCATTTTGGTATGGCAGTGCAGTTCCACCCGCTTTTTAACGCTGTGGTCCATCCGCACACTGGTGAAATCGGAGATTTTTTTCACGCCCACGATGGAACCGATGGTCAACTCCCCATCAAATTTATCCACCATGGTCAGCCCCTTGATTTTCACAAAAGCACCGGCAGCAATGCCTGCGGTCACTTCCTCCACCTGTTCGTTTAAGGTAAAAATCTTGATGGTCATGGTGTCGGTAAAATCCGTCACGTCAAAAATCAGAATGGTCCGCTCGTTTTTGATTTCCCGTTTGTCCAGCGTCAGGATTTTGCCCCGGATCACCACCTCGCCCATCTCCCCGATGATATCCTCAATGGGAATGGCTTCATCGTCAAAATCCCGCCCATAGAGCACGTCCGGATTGTCGCTCTTTTTGGCGCTGCGCCGGTATCCGCCTTTCCCGTTGCCCTGGCCAAATTTGCCCCTGCGGCCTGCAGGCTCCTTTGCCGTCCCATGTCCGGTAAAAGCCCCGCCCCCGGCGGCCCCTTCCGTAACGGATGCGCCCTTTTCTGTATGCAGGGACGTCCCCCGGGAGACAATCTGTCCCGCAAAGGGCGCTTCCCCGGCCGCGTCCGACGATGCCATTTTGGCAAGATACGCCTCGTATCCGGCATCCTGCCCTTGGGTATCTTCCCCTCCCGCAGACATCCCCCACATTCCCTGCGCCTGCGGATCTAAGACAGAAGGCAAAGCATCCGCAACCCTGCATGGCAGTTCTTCCTCCTCCTTTTTTATGGGTTCGTGGTAAACGGGCGTCACCTCCAGAGGAATGCCGCAGCGCTCCGAAAAAATTTTTTCCACAATGCGCACCAACTCCGGGCAGCGCTCATGGGTCACTACCGTATCCGCCACATCCATCCGCATCCTGCCTGCCGCCGGGAAAGAGAGATCCGCATTTTTAAAAATGCTGTACTCCACCGGACTGCACGTCTTTAATTCCAAAAGGATGCTGTCTTTATATGCCTCCAAAAGCTTTTCCGCATCATACTGGGCGGAAAGGCTGAATTTTTCATAAATTTTCACGGTGACATTTAAGCCCGCAAACAGCTGCTTTTTGATCGCCCCCTCCACGTCAAAAACCAGCTGCTTGGGAATCAGGCGTTCGCAGCTGACATACACCCGCACCAGATCCCTTTGCCTGGTGGCCGTCACCCGTTCCACCGATACGATTTCAAACAGTTCCCGCACGCTGCCTTCCAGCCGCAGCCCGGGAAAAACCTCCAAAAAGCGTTTTGCCATGTCTGTTCCCTAGTTCTCTTCCTTCCAGTTTTCCAGTTCATACTGCAGAACGGATAAAAACTCCGACTCCGGTATTTTGCGGATGATCTCGCCCTTCTTGATCAGCAGTCCTTCCCCGACGCCCCCCGCAATCCCAAGGTCGGCCTCCTTTGCCTCCCCGGGACCGTTGACCGCACAGCCCATCACCGCCACCTTGATCGATAAGTGCGGAAACCGGGCGGCCAGCGTCTCCACCTGATTTGCCAGACTGATCTGGTCAATCTTCGTCCTGCCGCAGGTCGGACAGCTTACCACCTCGATCCCGCCCCTGCGAAGCCCCAGCGTGCGCAAAATCACCTTGGCAGACTTCACTTCTTCCACCACATCCCCGGTCAGGGATACCCGTATGGTATCGCCGATCCCCTGATGCAAAATCAGCCCCAGACCGATGCCGGACTTGATATTGCCGGAAAACAGGGTACCCGACTCGGTGATGCCCACATGTAAAGGGTAAGGAGTCTTTGGCGCCAGCAGTTCATGGGCCTTTACGCACATCATCACGTCGGAGGATTTGATACTGATCACCAGATTGTCATACCCCAAATCCTCAATCATGTGCACCTTATCCAAGGCACTCTCCACAATGCCCTCCGCCGTGACCCCCCCGTACTTTTCCAAAAGGCTGCGTTCCAGGGACCCGCTGTTTACGCCCACCCGGATGGGAATGTTTTTCTCCCTGGCAACTTTGACCACTTCGGTCACTTTGTCGATTCCCCCGATATTGCCGGGATTGATGCGGATTTTATCCGCGCCGTTTTCCATGGCGGCCACAGCCATCTTATAATCAAAATGGATGTCCGCCACCAACGGAATGGATATCCGCTTTTTGATTTGGGACAGGGCTTTTGCCGCCGCCCCGTTGGGCACCGTACACCGGACGATCTCACAGCCCACCGCCTCCAGCCGGTGAATCTGGGCGACGGTGGCCTCCACGTCCTGCGTCGGTGTGTTGGTCATGGATTGAATCAAAATCGGATTGCCTCCCCCGATCACTTTGTCCCCGATCCGCACCGGTTTTGTCTGCTCCCTATAGGTCATTGCACGCTTCCCTTCTCTTCTCCATTATCTGTATGAACCGCTCCATATCCGCCGGGCCGGTAATCTTAAAATTTTCCTCTTCCCCGCCAAATACGGCAATATCCATGCCCGCCAGCACGGCAGGCTCCGCTGATCCGTTGATCTGCAGGATCCGGTCCGGCAAAAGGCGGCGGTTTGCCTCATAATACGCCCCCAGCAAAAAAGCTTCCGGGGCCTGTCCGGCCACCACCGCCTTTCTGTCCAGCAGTGCGCTGACAGTTTTGCCGTCCCTGCTTTCATACACCGTATCCTTCATGGGCAGAACCGGAAGCGCGCCGTCATGGCCCAGCGCATTGTCCAGACAGGCCGATACCAATTCCTTGGACAGCATCGGCCTCGCCCCGTCGCATACCAGCACATAGTCCGTGTCCGCCGCATAGCTGTAGATGTCTGTAAGCCCGTTTAAAACCGACAGCTGCCGGTTTTTTCCCGGCTCCGAAAAACCCCTAAACTTTCCCGGCCGGATAAACGCATCCCTGCGTTCCTCCCCAGTCCTGCAAAAGCAATACAGTTCCCGCCCGATAAAATCCTGCCACGCTGCGTCCGCCACAATCTGTACGGCGTCGATCCTGTCATGGAAGCACAAAGTCTGCAGGCAGTAGGAAAGCACCGACATCCCGCACACCTTCCGGTACTGCTTAGGCGTTCCTTCTCCCATTCTCGTCCCGACGCCGCCGGATAGTACCAACGCTATGTTCATTTTTTTGTTCCCGCTTTCCTTTCCTCCGCTATGGGTTTTACGGCCTGCGCAGCAAATGCACAGGCCATAAAACGTTTTTAGCCCTACCCTGTCGCAGGCAGGCCGTTATCTGCCAATCCGCAGCGTCTTAATTTCAAACGCGCGGAATGTTAAAGTGACTGCCCCATCCTGTACCGGGATTTCCTCTTCCCGGTTCTCCAGCATATCGCAAAGATACGCCCGCCTGCCTTCCAGCAGAGGCATGGTAACTTTTGCCGTCCCCGCCGCTTTTTTGGACTCGTACAGCCGTACAATAAAGTCACCACTGCCGTCCTCGGCCAGCTTGACCGTCTCCAAGACGATATTGGCGCAGTCAGCGGTAAACAACCCGCCTGCCGCCTTGGCCTTGCTCCCGCATACCACATCGGGCGCACTGTTTAACGCATAGCCCTGCCTGACCACATCACAGTCCGCAAAGCTTCCCTCCCATGCGGTGAACGCATAGGTAAAGTGATGCACCCGGTTGTCGGCGCGCATCTCGGGCGAGCATGCCGATTTTAGCAATGAAAGTTCCAGACGGTTCCCGTTCATGCTGATGCCGTATTTGGAATCGTTGAGCAGGGCCGCGCCGTGGGAGGCATCGCAGAGCGCGCTGTAGCGGTGGTTGCAAACCTCAAAGCGGTCCCTGTCGTAGGTTCTGGAACGGTGGGTAGGCCTCTTCACATAGCCAAACTGGATTTCGTTGATTCCCTCCTCGGCATATACGCAGACCGGGAACGCCGTTTTTAACAGGCGGTGCTGCTCCTTCCAGTCTACCGTCATGGACACCTCCACCCGGCTGCTTTGCGCCTCCAGGCGGATGATCTGCTCATAGGAGGAGACGCCGATTTTGCCCCTTACACGCAAAACGGCTTCCAGCCCTTTTTCCCGCAGCACTTCCACCGAGACATCCCGCGCCCCGTCGGTTTCCTGCTCCCGATAGTTGGAATCAATATCCCAGGCGTCGAACAGGCGGGCCACATCCTTGTACATCTGCAGATGGTTCATCGGCTCCGCCGCAAATTCCCGGCCGGAAGAAAGCAGTACAAAGGAAGGGATTTCCCCCTTTTCGTCCACCG
>CARDPF010000235.1:1762-5031 GCA_948960675.1 uncultured Eisenbergiella sp. | reverse complement strand
TTAAACAGATTCGCAGACAAAAATCAATAACTTTTCAAGGGAGTTTTGCTCTCATACCCGTGAATCAATGTCACTTAGTTAAGCCATGGGTTTGGGGGACGGGGAAGGCGGCACATTTTTAAGGAAAAAATAATATTTAGCCCTTGTGCCGGACTATACTTTGCGGCTATAATAGACAAATGGAAGAATGGCGGCGGAAAGGTCGGCGCCGCAGGCGCAGGGTAAAGTCTAAAGAGAAGGTGCGAAGAACGTGGAGTATAAAGATGTTTTGCTACATAACTATAAGAAGCGGACGGCTGTCATGCTTGGCTGCTTTGTGGTAGCGGCGGGGGTTTTCGGGAGTTTTTTTTATAACTACCAGCAGGAGGTAGAAAGCCGGATGGCGCAGCTGACGGAGAGTCTGGAGGATGCGAGGCGGGAGATCGCCACATTAAAGGAGGAAAGCGGGGCTGAGCAAGCTACGGAACCGGAAGCGGTGGCGGTTGTGGCGCAGCAGGATATTTTGGAGATTCCGTTTTCGGTGGATTTGGAAGATTGGAAGTATATTCTGGTGAACGAACTGCATCCGCTTTCGAGGGATTTTGTGCCGCAGGTGGAGAAAACCTATGACGGGCAGCGGGTGGATACGCGGATGCGTAGGGAATTGGAGACGATGATTGATGTTGCGAAGGAGGAAGGACTCAGCCTGATGATTTGTTCTTCCTACCGGGATTACAAGAAGCAGGATTCCCTCATGGATAAGTCCATCGCCCGGTATGTGGGCCGTGGCATGTCCTATACGGACGCGTTTTTTAAGACCAAGGAGCAGATTGCGCTGACAGGGGCAAGCGAGCATCACACGGGGCTGGCGGTGGATATTGTCGGCAGGGACCACCAGACGCTGGACCGGGCCCAGGCGG
The DNA here is from genome assembly GCA_948960675.1 of uncultured Eisenbergiella sp. Classification (GTDB taxonomy): domain Bacteria; phylum Bacillota; class Clostridia; order Lachnospirales; family Lachnospiraceae; genus Gallintestinimicrobium. The sequence continues at coordinate 4,132 of CARDPF010000235.1, read as the reverse complement.
ATACGGCGGAGGCCAAGTGGCTGAACGAGCATGCGGCAGAATACGGCTTTATCCTGCGTTATCCACAGGATAAGGAGGAGATCACGATGATTTCTTTCGAGTCCTGGCATTACCGTTATGTGGGCAGGGAAGCGGCGGCGTTCATGAAGGAAAATAACCTTTGTCTGGAGGAGTTTGTGGAATTGGCGCAGCAGCAGGAAGCGCTGCGGGAACAGCAGGTGCATACGGCGGATGCCGTAACAGGATAGAAATGGGGGAAAGAATGGAAAAGAAAACGGGGTGGGAGGCAAATGTCAGGGCGGTCACACCTTATACGCCGGGCGAACAGCCCAAAGGGCAGGATATTATAAAATTGAATACCAACGAATGTCCGTACCCGCCTTCCCCTAAGGTGGGCAGGGTACTGGAGGGGTTTGATGCCGGTACGCTGCGGCTTTATCCGGATCCGGCCGCACAGGAATTGGTGGATGCGTTGGCAGCGTATCATCATGTGGATCAGGAACAGGTTTTTGTGGGGGTGGGTTCGGACGACGTTTTGGCATTGGCCTTTCTCACCTTTTTTAACGGCACAAAACCGGTGCTTTTTCCGGATGTCACATACTCGTTTTATGCAGTATGGGCAAATTTATACCGGATTCCCTATTTTTGCCCTGCGCTGGATGATAATTTTCATCTGAATCAGAAAGACTATATGGCAGAAAACGGTGGGATTATATTTCCCAATCCGAATGCGCCCACCGGTATTTTGGAGGATCTAGATACGGTGGAGGCCATTGTGGCGGCCAACCCGGACAGTGTGGTGATTGTGGACGAAGCGTATGTGGATTTTGGCGGTGTGAGCGCGCTGTCCCTGGTGGAAACTTATGACAATCTTTTGGTGGTGCAAACCTTTTCCAAATCCCGTGCAATGGCGGGGATGCGGATTGGTTATGCCATCGGTTCCAAAAAGCTGATCGCCTGCCTGTCGGCGGTAAAGTTTTCCTTTAATTCCTATACGATGAGCAGATTGGCCATCGCCTGCGGAAAGGCTTGTGTGGAGGACGACGTTTATTTCCGGGAGACGGTAGGCAGGATTGTCGGCACGCGGGAGCGGATGAAACGGGAGTTGGCACAACTGGGCTTTACGTTTCCGGATTCCAAAGCAAATTTTATCTTTGCAAAGCATGCCCATGTGGAGGCTGGGCGTATTTTTGGGGATTTGCGCAGCGCCGGGATTTATGTCCGCTATTTTTGCGGGCCCCGGGTGGATAAGTATCTGCGCATAACGGTGGGAACGGAGGAACAGGCCGACAGGCTGCTTGCGTTTTTGCGGGAATATTTGGGGTAATCGGAAAGGGGTAAGAAAATCAGATGGATCAGATAGCGGTATGGTTTGCCTCTACGCTGGGGCAGTATATTTCGGAGGAAGCGGTGGTTTTTGTCATATCCATGATACCGATTTTGGAACTGCGGGGAGGGCTTTTGGTGGCTAAGATGATCGGAGTGCCGCTTTTGACGGCGATCCCGCTTTGCATTGTGGGAAACATTATTCCGATTCCGTTCATTTTGCTGTTTATCAGGCAGATATTCAAGTGGTTAAAAAAAGTCCCGTTTTTTGAAAAGCTGATTACAAAGCTGGAAAACCGGGCCATGGGAAAAAGCGATTCCATCAAACGTTATGAGTTTTGGGGGCTGGCTTTGTTTGTGGGAATTCCCCTGCCGGGTACGGGAGCCTGGACCGGTTCCCTGATTGCCGCCCTGTTGGACGTGGACTTTAAAAAGGCGATTGTGGCGGAACTGGTGGGGATTGCCATGGCGACGGTGATTATGTCTGTGGTCAGTTACGGGCTTTTGGGCCTTCTCTTTTAGCGGGAGTGGGGGGAGGCATGGAAAGGAAAACCGGGGAAAACAGGCAGTTTTGCGTGCTTTCGGCGCTGGCCATGGTGCTGGTGGTGATGGGGCACGTGGATGAGGGGATGCTCACGGTGGGAGGGCTTTTTCCCTACTATTCGTTTCACATTGCATTGTTTTTATTTATATCCGGCTATTTTTATTGTCCTAAAAAGGAGGGGCAGATCGGCGCCTATTTGGCAGGCAAGGCGCGTAGGCTCCTCCTTCCCTATTTGATCTGGAACGGGATCTATGGACTGGCGGTGGTGGGCCTTAGGGCAGCCGGATTTTATATCGGAAATCCCCCTTCCCTTTGGACGCTGTTTGTGGAGCCGTTTTTGTCCGGACACCAGTTTCTCTACAATGCCCCGGCCTGGTTTGTGACAGCCCTCTTTTTGGCGGAGGCGGCAAATGTGTGCCTGCGCAGGCTGCTGTGGATGGTGGGCATCCGGCAGGAGTGGACGATTTTTTCCCTGTACCTTTTGATAGGGTTTGGGGTGG
>CARDPF010000235.1:0-1752 GCA_948960675.1 uncultured Eisenbergiella sp. | reverse complement strand
CTGGCTTTCGGCGCGCGGGTATGTGTATGACTGGTATCGGATTCCGGGCAGGGTGATGTATATGCTTCCCTGCCTGCAGATGGGAAGACTCTACAAAAGCAGTCTGGAGCGTCATGACCGGCTGCCAAACGGTTGGTATTTCGGAATCCTGTTTGCGGTACAGCTTGCGCTGGCGGCGTGCTGTAAGGGACTGGCACTCAGTGCCGCCTGGGTGAACGGCTTTTTAAACGGCCCGGTGGTTCCCTATGTGACGGCGGCCACGGGGATTGCCTTTTGGCTCAGGGTTTCCAGACTGGCGGAGCCGGTGCTTTATAACAGCCGTTTTTGGCGGTTTTTCGGGCGGCATACCTTTGCGGTGATGATGCATCAGGTGATGGCGTTTTTGGCGGTTAAGAGCGTATTTGCCCTGCTGCAGACCACGACAGGCGGATTTTTGGATTTTGACTGGAATGCTTACCGGACGGATGTCTATTATGTGTATCTGCCGGAAGGGCTTTCCCAGTTTAGGATGCTGTATGTCGTTGCGGGAATCTGCCTGCCCCTGCTGTTGGAGAAAGGAATTTTGTGGGGCAGGCAGCGTATCATTATGGGTTTGCGCGGTAGAAAGGCGCAGGAATGAGGGGATATGGACGCTTACGGGGATTTTGCGGAAGTGTATGACATTTTCATGGATGAGACGCCTTATGGGGAATGGGCGGATTTTGCGGCGGCAGTTTTGCAAAAGGCAGGGATTGGCGACGGGCTGGTGCTGGATTTGGGCTGCGGAACGGGTACGCTGACCCAGCTTTTGGCAGCGGCGGGCTATGATATGATCGGCGTGGACAATTCCGACAGAATGCTCAATGTCGCCATGCAGAAGAGGGATTGCTCGGGGGCGGATATTTTATATTTACAGCAGGACATGCGCAGCTTTGAACTGTATGGCACGGTGCGGGCGGTGGTCAGTTTCTGTGATTCCCTGAATTACCTGCTCAAAGAGCAGGAACTTTTGCAGACCTTTCGGCTGGTATGCAATTATCTGGATCCCGGCGGCTTCTTCCTTTTTGATTTCAATACGGTCTATAAGTACGAGACCGTCATAGGGGAGGCTACCATTGCGGAGAACCGGGAGGATTGCAGTTTTATCTGGGAAAATTATTATGATCCCAAAACCGGGTACAATGAGTATGACCTGACGGTTTTTGTGCGGGAAGGGCGGGAACTTTTCAGGAGGTTTACGGAAACCCATGTCCAGCGGGGCTATACCCTGCCTGTCATGCGGCGGCTGGCAGAGGAAGCGGGGCTTTCGTTTGTGCGCGCGCTGGACGCGGACACCCATGGGGAAGTGACCAAAAAGAGCGAACGGATTTATGTGATTGCCTGTAAACAGGCAGGCAGGGAGGATGGCCAAAGGCTGTAGGGCGGTATAGGGACAGGCAGGGAACGGATATAACGGTTTGGGCTTTGTCTAAATCTAAACCGTTGCCGACAGGTTTGTGTCAGCGCGGGATGTACAAATCTGACGGACAGAAAGTGCCGCGCAGAAATGGGGGAAACGATGACGGATTATATAGTGCGCGCCACGGCTGCGGATGCGCAGATACGGGCTTTTGCGGCGACGACAAGAGAGACGGTGGAGACCGCCCGCAGGGCGCATGATACCAGCCCGGTGGTGACGGCGGCCCTGGGCCGCCTTTTGACGGCCGGGGCCATGATGGGTTCCATGCTCAAATCCGATTCCGATCTGCTGACGCTCAAGATCAAGGGGGACGG
>CARDPF010000234.1 GCA_948960675.1 uncultured Eisenbergiella sp. | reverse complement strand
TGCGTCCCCTGCCGGCCGCCGGGATCCCCCTGTGCCTTGCCCCTCCTGCAAAATTAATTCCTGTGGCCGAATTCGGCAATCAGCTTGTCAAACGCTGCGTTTCCCCGGAGAAAGGCAAATTCTTCGCCGTAGCGTAAATTATTTTGAATGGTGTTTAACAATTTATGGGAAAAGGAGGAGGCGTTTTGGCCCAAATTTCGATAAAGGGGGCTTTTTTGCGGTTCCCACTCCTCGTTCATGGCAGGCAGCATTTTTCCCAGAATGGATAGGCATGCATCCTTGTCCTGCCGTTCCACTGCCATCGGCAAGTGGGCGGCATAGGGGAGCCATTTTGCAAGGTGGAATTGTCTGGAAAAGGATTCGTACTGATCGGCAAAAAATGTGGCGTCATCGTCCCGGTGTTCTTTCACGGCAATTTCCGCAAGGGACATTAACGTAGCTAGGATCTCGGCCGTTTTGCGCAGCAGTATGGATTCCCACATCTTTTTGGCGTCCTCATTTTTTCCCTGTTGGGTATAGAGAATGGCAAGCTGTTCCTGTCGGTCTATGGGTGAAGACGGCAAAGCTTTTATCAGTTCTTCCGCTTTTGCAAAATCACCCCTGTTGCGGCAATAAGAAAGCAGCATGAGAATGGCGGTATCCCTGATTTCGCCGGTTTCACTTTGGGACATACGGATATAAAAGCTCTCCAGCACGTCCTTATAGGGTTTGGGGTCGGGCACGGAATAAAGGAACAGCGCGCCTTCCAAATACAGCGAAACGGTATGAAGCAGCTTTTCGCAGGTGGGATATTCGTGTATTTTATCGACCGCCATATGAAAGGCGGTATCGAAGCCCTCTTTGGTAACGGTTTTCTCCAGCTTACTTACAAAATTTTCAATTTCAATGTCTGTCAGATCGTCGTGAAAAGACAGCAGTGTATTTAAGTCCGTCTTTAATAAACGCGCCAGCGGCGGCAAAAGCGTGATGTCCGGATAGGTGACGCCCTTTTCCCATTTGTGGACAGCGGGGGCAGATACGCCCAAATATGCCGCGACCTGCTCCTGGGTCATTGACAATTCCTTCCTTTTTTGATGTATGAACTGATTGATTTTCATAACATTCCCCCGTCCTTTTGATACATTCGGTACTATTCACGGCCCAGGGGCCGCTCATAGTAAACCCCCATGCCGCTTTTTGGCGGCGTCACCATATATGAAAGGGGATTTCCTATGAAGGGCATGCACACATGAGGCCCTGCCGCATGGTGCGTGCACGGACTGCGCAGCAAGTGCGCAGTCCTGCATCATGTTCTCATACCCGTGAATGTAATATACATTCATCATAACAAACCCCTTTTGGCGGCGCAATGGCGCAATGGTTAAAATAGCGGTTAAAAAAATAGAAGATCGGTTAAGAAGCGGCGCTATCCAGCAGTCTGCGCACGGCCTGTACCTTTTGGGGATCGGTTTGCCAGAGTTCGTATTCGCTCATGCCGGGCAGTCCCATGGAAACTGCCGGGTTGCGGTAGCGCATGCCGCTTTCCACAATTTTTTTGCCGGACATATGGAAAGCGGTAAGCCGCGTCTGGGCCAGCAGGATTTCCACGGCATGGGCGTCGATGCCTGCACCGGCCAGAATTGTGATTTTGTCTTTGGCGGCGCAGAGCAGCTTTTGCAGAAGAGGAAGCCCTACAAGGCAGGAGGGGGCCTGTCCGGAGGTGAGGATGGTGCAAATGCCCAGGTCTTTTGCCTGTTCCAGCGCTTTAAAGGGATCCCGGCACATGTCAAAGGCGCGGTGCAGGGTGACGGGCAGCCCCCCGGCCTGCTGTACAAACTGTTCCATCTGTCCGGTGTGCAGGGAGCCGTCCGCCTGCAGGCTGCCCACCACAATGCCGTCTGCGCCCGCCTGACGGAAGGCTTCGATCTCCCGGCAGATGAGGGAGGCCTCCTGTTGGGAATAGAGGAAGTCGCCGAAACGGGGACGGATCAGGACGTGGATACGGATATCCACGGTTTTCCGGATTTCTTCATAGAGCGCCATCGTGGGCGTGGTACCGCCGATGACCAGATTGGAACACAATTCCAGCCTGTCCGCACCCCCCTCTTTTGCACAGACAGCCGATGCGACAGAATCCACACAGCATTCCAAAATATAAGGATTTTTCATGTTTCCTCCCGTTTTGCCGTACAAATGGCACTTTGATTTTCTTACTATTTTATCATAAGAATTGCAAAAATACAATTTGTGAACAAAACGTGAACGAAAGCTTATGAAATTCATAATTTGTTTAAAAATTATATAAAAACTGTTTACAAATACAAGGAAACATGATATTCTCATTTTCGTAAAAAGGAACCGCATAGAAAAACCGAACAGTCAGGTTCCGTTTTTATAGGAGGAGAAATATTATGAAGAAAAATTTAGTAGCCATTTTGACAGCAGTAGTGATGACCGCATCCATGGCGGCCTGCGGCGCTCCCGCAGCGGAGGAAACCACGCCTGTGGCAGAATCCGTAGAGCAGGGCAGCGAGGTAGCAGTACCGGAATCCACCGTTGCACCTGAGGAATCTGTGGAGGCATCCACCGTTTCGCCTGAGGAATCTGTTGAGGCGTCCAGCGAAGCGCCCGCAGAGACCGCAACCGAATCCGTAGAGGGAACAGAGGAGGCTTCCACGGAGTCTGCAGCGGCTGACAGCGAGGTTTCCACCGAGACTGCAGAATCCCAGACAGAGACCGCTACCGAGACTGCGGCTGAATAAAAGAATATTGTAACAGAATATTCCTTAAAGGGCCATCGTGTGGCAGATGAATTTTGCCACCCGGTGGCTTTTTTTGGCGGTCTGTGTTAAGATGGAGTCAGGATTTGCGGCCGTATTGCGCGGTGATACCATGGGGAAATCAGCCGGGGATAAAAATGGCCAACGGCCGGGAGGAATGCAGGGTGATACAAAAAATAAAGGCTTTATGGAACCGGCTGACGGGGATCAAGCTTCGTTACCGGATGCTGTTTGTCTATATTGTGGGAGGGGCGCTGCCGATTCTTGTAATCGCCTTGTACCTGATACAGGGAACGTCCAAGATACTGATCCGGCAGAGTGAACACGCCGAGGTGACGGAACTGGCGGCGGCTGCGCAGCAGGTAAGGGAGATGGCAGATACGGTCAGTACGGTGACAAAATATTTTTACTTTGATCCGATGCTGGAGGAAATTTCCCAAAAGCAATACCAAAATTATCAGGATATGGTCAGCGATTACCGCAATTTCACCTCTTTTCTGGATTACGGCAGATATTATAATAATACGATTGCATGGATGAATATTTATTTGGATAACCAGACGATTGTGGGTAATTCCCGTTTTATCCGTGTGACGCAGGAGATGGAAAGGGAAGCGTGGTATCAGGCGGCAAAAAAGAGAAACGGGGGCGCGCTGTGGCGCCGTCTGCCGGTGCCGTCCGCCGGATATTCGGCATTGTCCATGCTGCGGATGCTAAAGACAAAGAAGGGGGAGGATGTGGGAATTTTGGCGGTCTATATCAGGCCGGAGCGTTTCCAGACATTGCTGCGGGGAAGGGATTGCGATACGTATGTCTGGCTGAACGGGGGGATTTTGGAAGCGGATTTGGGTGGAACGGTAGAACCGGACCGGATCGTTGGCCTTTTGCCCGATAAGGACAGCGGACAGTACCAGCAAAATGTTTTTCTGGGAAAGGAAGAGTATCTGATGACCTGTGAGACGGTCAGCCTTCCGGAATCACAGGATTATTTGCAGATTGTCAGCCTTTTGGCATACCGGGATATTCTGCGGGATGTGACCGGACAGCTGGGAAAGAGCATTCTATTTTTTCTGGGAAGCGCTGCCTTGTCCGTTACGATCATTTTGCTGTTTTCCAGGTCCTTTGGCGACCGTGTGGAGCGTTTCCGGGCACAGATGCAAAAAGCGGCGGAGGGAAGCTTTGCGTTGGAAAAAAAGCTGGGAGGCAGCGACGAGATCAGTGAGCTTTACGATTATCTGGGAACGATGATTTACCAGATACAGCGGCTTTTGGCAGAGGTGTATCAGGAAAAGCTGCACGCGGAGCGGCTTACGATTCAGCAAAAGGACGCGGAATTTAAGATGCTGGCCAGCCAGATCAATCCGCATTTTTTGTATAATACGCTGGAAACCATCCGGATGCGGGCGCGCAGGAGCAGGCAGGCGGATATTGAGGAACTGGTAAAAATGCTGGCCAAAATCATGCGTTCCACCCTGCAGGCAGGGGGGAATGAGGTGACGGTTGCAGCGGAAACGGAGTTGGTGGAATATTACCTCAAAATCCAGCAGTACCGGTTCGGGGAGAGGATCCGTTACCGCATTTATGTGGAGGAGGGCTTGAAGGAATGCCTGATTTTGCCGCTGCTGATGCAGCCCATTGTGGAGAATGCCATTATCCACGGTCTGGAAGGCAAGGAAGGCATCGGCGTCATTGACATAAAGGTTTATACGGCGGGGGAAAATGTGGTGATTGCCATTGCCGACGACGGATTGGGAATTGCGCGCGGGCAGCTGGAAAAAATGAGGGACGGCTTAAACAGCTATCAGGAAAACGGCCGCCATATAGGGGTGCGAAACGTGCATCAGCGCGTCAGGCTTAAATACGGGGAAGCATACGGCGTGACCATCGACAGCGTCAGGGGGGCATACACGAGGGTGGAAATCTGCCTGCCGGGAGCCGGAAAACTGGGGGAGGCAAAGCAATGTACAAAGTGATGATAATCGACGATGAAGAGATGGTCCGGTGGGGAATCCGGGACTTACTGGACTGGGAGGCGGAGGGCTTTACGGTCTGCGAGGACGGCAGGGACGGGAAGGAGGGGCTGCAGAAGCTTCTGGAAAACAAACCGGATTTGGCGCTGGTGGATATCAAAATGCCGGGGATGAACGGAATTGACCTGATACGGGAGGCGCGCAGCGCCGGATTTGAGGGCCATTTTATTATTTTGACAGGCTATGCCGAGTTTGAGTTTGCAAGGACCGCCATAACGCTGGGCGTAAAAAATTATTTGCTAAAAC
>CARDPF010000233.1 GCA_948960675.1 uncultured Eisenbergiella sp. | reverse complement strand
GTGCGTTTTTTGCGCCCTGTGGCGTTTAGGAACAGCATCCGTTTTGGTGGAATTTCCCGTCCGGTATCCCGCAAGCCAGCAGCAGACCTGCGCCCTCCGGTTCGTCTCAGGATGGCCGCCCGTATCTCGCCGCCGCAGGATTCCCTTTTCCGCCACCACTCACCTAAAACCGGGAAGCCGTCAATTTCTCATAAAACCTTTTTGTCTCGTCCGGGTTTTCGCTGTTGAACCAAATGATTTTATCCTTCGTCTCCACTTTGACAGCCATATCGTTTTGCAGGGAGCAAAAGACCTTACAGGCGCCATATCCCGACACCCTGAAATCCCCCAAAAAGAAGCGGTTGGAATCATATCCGCTTTTCTTTGACATGGATGGCCGCTGATCCACCAGTTCCACCGTCTCCACATCCTCCAGCGCAAAGCTGTATCCCATGGACGCAGCCTGTATACGGCATCTGCCACCGTCCAACTCCATCGTAATCTTCGCAAAATCAAAGGGAGCCAAGAACAGGCAGATTCCCAGTATGGAAACCGCTATGAAAGCATAAACCGCCTTATCCAGTGTGTTTGCCCGCAGGGAATTGTTCGCCGTCCAGCCAATGCCGATGCGCTTTTCCTGCAGCCCCTTTGCCCCAAAGGGCTGCTTGCCCGCCGGATAGCCGTTTAGCCAATATTCGTCGTCATCCCCGTACACTTCCTCTTCTGCCATGGACAGGCTGTACAAAACCTGTTCCTTTACCTTCTTCACACGCAGGTAAGTCCTACAGACAAGATACAGGCTCCCGCCCATGACAAGCACCAGTCCCAAAAGAGCCAGCATCCGTTCCCCGTCATAGACATAACGTTCCGCTCCCTGCGCAGATGCATCCCGCAGACGCCACCCCATATACCATGTCAGGGCAGCTGTTGCATACGCATGTACCGTTATGCACCTACTCCACTCATAACGCACGGCCTTATCCATCTTTTGGTTGGCGTTCGTATCGCTGCAATATACCTGACTACGGGCTTTCCTGATGCCTAAACTGACCAGCAGGAATAAAATTTCCACTTTCACAAATATTCCCACCGGCCCCCAGCCAAATATCTGGGACAGTAAGCTGCCGCCGGATGCCTGCCACGCCCAAACGCATCCCACGCCCCCGGCCAAATGGGCCGGTAAAAGCCACCATAAACTGACGGCCCCTTTTTCCTGTCTTGCGCTGAGCGCCGTGTCAATCCGCACCACGTGGGTATTGCCCGTAAGCCAACCCTTCTTTTGCTTAACCGCATATAGCTTTTTGGCACAGCGGCGCACATTTTCCTGATGGAGGCTGGCCAGCAGGCAAAACCAGATCATGAGAAGGGCAACCGTCACCGAAAGATAGCCGTTGAGCATCAGAACCGGCAAAATCAGCGCCAGCCCCACCCAATCAATCCTCTTTTTTTGCCGCCCATACATCTCCATGATTTCCCGCACTTCCCCTTCTTTCCGGTGGGGTTCCAAAAGGGTAATTCCCAGCACATATTTCCCGTTGCAGACTGCCCCGCCTGTGTAGGAAAACGCGACGGTTCCCCACATAAAAAGCATGGTAAATCCCAAAATGATAATAATTGCCATGATTCCTTCCCCTACTCTTGTGCGGTTCTCGCCTGCTGCCTGTCAAAAAGTTCCCTGCACAGTTCCAAAAAGCTTTCCCGTTTCATACCCTTTAACGACATCTCCGCCACCAAAAGCTCCAGTTCCCTTGCGCATTTCTTTTTGAGTTCCTGCTCCCCCATTTTCCGTAAGCAGACCGTAGCGCCATGTCTGCGGTCGATCTCGATAAACCCTTCCGCCTTTAAAATGGCATACGCTTTGTTCACGGTCATCGCATTCACGCCCACATCCTGCGCCATCTGCCGCACGGTCGGCAAAGACTCCCCCACTTCTAATTTTCCCTGGCCAATCCCCAGCACAATCTGGTTGCGCAGCTGTACATAAATCGGAACCCCGCTGGCCGTATCCAATGTAATAATCATGGCTGCTCCCGTCCACCCGCCTATGCGGGCATGTAAACACACTTTTTTCCCGTTGCTTATTTGTATTATTTATATTAATACAAATAATACTTTTTGTCAATATGAATTTCGTCACTATTCACGGCCCAATGTCACTTAGTTAGGCCACGGGCTTTGGGAGGCGTGCCAGTAGGCGGGGAAGGCGGACTGTTTGAGCGCAGAGAGTTTTACGCGTTTTTTTGCAGTTTGGAATGGAACGGCCGGATTATTGCCCTTCCTGTAAAAACGGCTTCATATTTTTCAAAACCTGCGCGTACGCCTCCGGCATCATATGCACCCCGTCCACGGTCCATTCCTCCCGCAGATTCCCATTTTCATCGGCCAGTCCTTGGTTTACGTCAATGTAACGGCACCCAAGGGCGCCTGCCAGCTTTTCCACCTCCCGGTTTGCCCGTTGGATATTGGCAGTGGTGCGCAGGCCGAATGCCTGCAGGCCCTGGGGGCTTTTGCGGATCACTTCCATGTTGGAAGGGTAATACGCCATCACGTACACCTGACAGGCAGGCATTTGCATTCTGGCGGCGCGCAGAATTTTTTCATAATTTCCCAAAAGATGCCCCATCCAGCCATCAGGCCATCTTTTGCGGTCCGTGATATCGTTCGTGCCGATATTGATAAAAACCTTCGAAGGCTTTGGGTCCAGCAGCATGACATCCATGTTTTCCAAAAAATCATCCGTGGTAAAGCCGCCGACAGCCCGGTTATAAATCACCGGTTCGATATTTTCCCAAAACCGCAGTTCCCCGATGGGGAACTGCTCCATCAGGGAGGAACCGGTAAACAGAATCTGTCCCTTTCTCACAAAACGGTTCAGTCTCCTATAATTTTCCACTCTTTCCATAAAAATCTCCATTCCGGAGCGTTTACGCGACGGGGCGAAGAGAATTCACGCATGCGAATTCTCTTCTGCCATCACAGCAATTTGTGACGCTCCGGCACTTATCTTTTCTGCGCCCCTTTTTCCTTAACCGGGGTAAAAACGCGCAGCATGCGCAATATCCCGGACATTTCCAATACTTTTAAGATCAAATACAGCACCAGGGAATTGATGGGCCACATGACCAGGTTTTTGACAAACCGTGCAGGCAGAATCGCCCAAAATGCATTTCCGTACAGCATGGAATTCCACAGAGTCCCAAGCCCCACATTCACCGCCATCGCCACCACCAGTTTGGCCGCCGCAATCCGCCATATCCGTACCGGCTTTTTATACAGAAACGTCCCGTATACCAGTCCGGCCAGAAAGGCGTTTAGGGTATAGCCAAAAAACCACGGGCCCGTAGGATGCACCATCCATTTAAAAACATCCATTGCCGCCGAAAAAAAGCAGCCTGTCACAGGGCCAAACAGAAAATCCACCATCTCGTTTGGCACACCGGAAAACCCGATTTTGATGTAACTGGTTACCTGAATGGAGAAAGATTCCAAAATGAACGCGAGGGCCGCAAAAAGCCCGCACAGTGCAATCGTGCGGACATTCCTGCACTCCCTGGCGGAATCTGTAAATAAGGCTTTCCATTTTTTCATAAAAAATTACCTCCTTTTCCAGACATCCGCCGCAAAAGGAGATAAAAAGACAAACTTATCCTCCATTGCAGCGAGATGCGGCCCGTATACCGCAAGCGTTTTTTCGCTTTTCGTCCCACCGGCAACTCCCTGTCCGGCGGGCACTTAACGCATACGGGCCTACTCTGCAATCCTATCGTTGGGTTTCAAATTTCGATCAGTTCATATTCCCTGCTGCCGATTCCGATCTTCTCGGCATGTTCCATGCAGGATTTCCAATTGGTGGTGGGTGCGGAATCGGTAAAATGATCCTGATGTACATGCGGCATCCGGTCCAGCTGGCTGCCTGCGATCACGGGCTGCCGGTTCACCGCGTCCGCGCAGGCCACATCCAACGCTACCGGGTCGAAGGAAGCAAACATTCCCACGTCCGGGACAATCGGAATGTCGTTCTCCGCATGGCAGTCACAGTTGGGCGAAACGTCGATCACAAGGCTGATATGGAAATGGGGCCTTCCTGCCAGTACCGCCTTGCTATACTCGGCGATTTTGCAATTTAAGATATCGTTGCTTTCATCGCTGGCCGCGCAGACCGCATCCATGGGACACACACCGATACAGCGGCCGCAGCCCACGCATTTGTCGTGATTGATGGACGCCTTCCCGTCCCGGATGACCGGCGCGTCGTGGGCGCAGATTTTTGCGCAGCGGCCACAGCCCACACAGCTTTGTGTCTGTACATAAGGCTTTCCTGCGCTGTGCATCTCCATCTTACCCGCCCGGGAACCACATCCCATTCCAATGTTCTTTAAGGCGCCTCCAAACCCCGTAGCCTCATGGCCTTTGAAATGGTTCAGGGTGATAAATACATCGGCGTCCATGATGGCCCGCCCGATTTTGGCTTCCCGCACATACTCCCCGCCTTCCACCGGCACCAGCGCTTCATCCGTCCCTTTTAAGCCGTCCCCAATGATGACATGACAGCCGGTGGCATAGGGATAAAAACCGTTGGTATAGGCGGCGTCCAGATGATCCAGCGCATTCTTGCGCCCGCCCACATAGAGCGTGTTGCAATCCGTCAAAAACGGCTTCCCGCCCAAATCCTTGATCACTTTTACCACTGCCGCCGCATAGTTGGGACGCAAAAAAGCCAGATTACCCGGTTCCCCGAAATGGATTTTCACGGCAGCATATTTGTTTGCAAAGTCAATCGTGCCGATACCGGCGGTCCGGATGAGCCTCTCCAGCTTCTGGGGCAGGTTTTCCGAAAAAGAAGTGCGCATGTTCGTGTAATACACCTTTGATTTTGCCATAATCATCCTCCTTTACGCAACCAGTATAATACAAAATCCCCCCGGCGGCAAGGGTTCTATATTTACACGTTACTATGAACGGCTCTGGGCCGTGAATCAATGTCGCTTAGTTAAGCCATGGGCTTGGGGGGCGTGCTGGCGGGCGGGGAAGGCGGATCCTTTTGCAGGCCGGATACCCCTGCCGGGCGGACGGT
>CARDPF010000232.1 GCA_948960675.1 uncultured Eisenbergiella sp. | reverse complement strand
TCTTATACCATCAATATTGGGGTGTTTTTGAATAGGGAAGAGAAAAAACTGCTTTGGGGTAAGGTTAGGAAGCGGCCGTGACAAAACACCGATTAACCAGGAGGAAAAAACCATGATTACCATTATCCCCCGCAACGGCTTGGGAAACAGAATCAGGAGCATACGCGCCGCCGTCAGGCTGGCCAACAAACAAAAAACCGGCATAAAAATTGTCTGGATGAACAATTCCGTGTGCCCCTGCGATTTTACGGATATTTTTTCGGAAATCCGGGGCGCCCAATACGGCCTTACCGTACGGAACATCAGGACAAAAAAGCATCCCTTTTTCCATAAGCTTCTGTTTTCCAGAAAGGCAGGCAGCCTGCTATATGACATTGCGCTCTATGATCCCCCCTGTCAGGATCCTGCCTGGATGGCTAAACTTCCCCACTGCCGCAGGGTTCTCATAAATTCCTGCGAGGAATTTTTCCACAGCCAGGATCCGGTGGAGTTTGTTTTTTGTCCGCAAATTACAAAACAGGCAAACCGGGTACTGGGCAACAGATCCTGCGTCGGCATCCATATCCGGCAGGACGATAACCGGGAAGCGATCCAAAACAGTCCCCTTCCCCTCTTTTTTGACACCATGGAGAACATTGCAAAAGACTGCCCGGATACCTTCTTTTACATCAGCACGGACGACAGGGCGGTATTAGGGCAAATCCTGCAAAAATATCCGGACCGCTGCCTCTATTATCAAAATAAGTCATGGGAGCGCGGACAAAAAGACGGCCAGCTGTCCGCTGCCGTCGATATGCTTTGTCTTTCCAAAACGAAAATCATCTATGGCTCCTACTGGTCTTCCTTTTCGGAGGAAGCTTCCAAAATCGGAAATATCCAAAAGATCGTCTTAAAGTCTAGGGAAGGGATGTGATTACCGCACCTTTACGAACTTTTTGTTTTCCATTTTGTAAATATGGTCACACGCATTTGCAAGGTTCATGTGGTGTGTGACCAAAAGCAAGGTTTTTCCTGCCTTCATCTGCCGGATGGAATCCAAAATGGCACTTTCCGTATCCATGTCCAACGCCGCCGTGGCTTCGTCCATAATCAGCATGTCAAAATTCTTATATAGCGCCCGGGCAAGCGCGATACGCTGCCGCTGCCCGTTTGATATGGTGGTGCCGTTATCCCCGATCAGCGTATCCATTCCCTGGGGCATCCGCTTGACGTCCTCCCAGATCTGGGCACATTTGAGGCATTCCATAATCCTGTCCTCATCTTCTTTTCCCTCTTCCGTCATATAGGCCACATTGTTCCGGATGGATTCCCCATTCATATAAACCGTCTGGGGAATATAACTGATGACGTCCCCTAGTTTTGCCCTGCAAAGGCCCTGGGCATCCCTTCCTTCCACAACATCAAAATCGTCATACCAGATATGTCCTGCCTGTGGGGACAACAGGCCCAAAAGCAGGTCCAGAAAAGTGGTTTTTCCCACACCGGATTTACCGATGATTGCCGTGGATTTACCCGGGAAGATTTCCATTTCCGCATGCTCCAGGATATTTTTGCCCTCCTGGTAGGCAAAGGTCAAATCCAAAACCCTGACTCCGCGGGACACGGTAATCTGCTTTTGCCGCAGCGCTTCCTTTTTTTCCTCTTCCAGCTTCACTTTCTGATAGCGTTCCATGTTTTCCTGAAACACTTCATAAAACCTTCTGCCGGAATACAAACTGTTCCAAGCGGAAGAAACCACATTCGCTTCCGCCACCATGCGGAACAAAAATACAATGAAAAAGACAATTTCTGCCAAAAATCCGGCTATGGGGATATCAGCCAAAAGAAGTACCGCCAGCAAAAAAAACAATGCCGACAGGATGACATTCTGCAAAAGGATCCTGACGATGGTAACGGTGACTGCGTATTCTTTTTGAATCTGCGCGTATTGTGTCCCCGTCTGTTGAAACCGGTGCAGCATATTTTGGGAACGGGAATCTATTTTCATTTCCTTGTAAGAACCGTACGCCGCCGCAATCTGTGCGTTCAGCTTTATTTCCGTCTTCCTTTTTTGTCTTCCGTATTTTTCGATACGGCTCCGGTTATACAGCGTCACGGCACACAATACCGTCGTGAGCAAGATACAGCATACCACCCCTTCCCAGCCGGATAGGTATATGATCACCAGAAAATATCCGGCCAACACCAGGGTATGGGTGACAAAACGAAGGTACGTCTGCATCATTGCCGCACATATTTCAGGATCGTTTTTTACGCCCGCAATGGTCTGCATGACGGTTCTCTGATTATGATACAAAAGGCTTTCCCGGGCGTATAATTCATATATTTTGACAGACCATTCGCAAGCATTATCACGCATGCAATTGTTTGAAATTTTGTTTATCGTGAGATCAAACAGCCCTTTTCCCAAAAACAGCACACCCAAAAAAGCAATCCTTAATACCGCCCGGGCGGAAACCGGCGGACGGATCGCACCGTTTAAAACCGGTAACGTCAGGGAAACGCCCAGCAAATCAATGAGCGGGCTTAGAAAGTACAAAAAGGCAAGCAGCCAAATGGTTTTTTGTTTCTTCTTATCCAAAAAGGCATTTAACCGGAAAAATATTTTAAACATGCTTCATCTCCTGCACAGTAAATTCCCATGCCACCACGCATGAAAGCCAATCGTTACAAGATTTCTTCTGCAATATATTTTTGGGAATCCGCAATCTTTCTTTGCAGCGCCCTTTCCACTATATCCCAGTTAATCCTTTGCCCCATTTTCGCTGCGCCGTCCCCATCCCGCAGCATCCTATCCTCCAAATGAAGCGCACGCAAAAGATCCGCAATCCGGGTATTTGTGGTACTGTGGGCAAACACCGCAAACTGCTTTTGAAAAATGACGGAAAACGCCGTTGCATGAAAGGAATTTGTCACCACATATTCCGCCTGCCAAAGCAAGCCCAAAAACCGGGCCGGTTCTTTCCAACAAACATACTTTGTATCCGGCGTCCAGGCATGACGCCCTTTTCCCGCATGCATCGACCAAATCTCACACCCCGTCTCCCGCTCCAGGCACTGCAGGAATTTTTCCATTCCGGCATTATATTCATTGTAATAGACGAGGGCATACTTTTTCCCGCCTTTTTTCCGCCCCTTTGCTAATGCTTCCCACTGCTCTCTTTCCAGTAGAAATACCGGATCCAACACCAGGGAAATATTTTTGCCAAAGCATGTTTGGACATAGGGCTTTGCGGAAGGCTCCCGCAGGGAAACAGCGTCAAAGTTAGCCAGCAGCTTTGTAAAGGTTTTATCCTGTCCCCTGGCAAGCCGGTCCGTCCCGATGCTGGCGGCATAGGCAACGCAGCGCACCCTTCTATCCGTCCATTTACGGAAGGCACAAAAATAGCCTTCCTGAAACCCTTCCGTGATATCCGGATTCCATATCTGATCACTCCCTGCCACATATGTGCCGATCCCGTTTCCATACGACGCAATTTCCTGCGGGGCATGCAGCACGCTGCATGCCTTTGTCAGATACCGTCTCCGAAACCGCCTCATTTTGATTCTGGTCTGCAAACTGCAGTAAAAGCTTTTATGCAGAAATTTTTTGGCAGTCCTGTATATCCGACGCAGAAAGCCTACGTCCCTGTCACATAAAAAGAGACGGTACCGGGAGCGCAGGGGCTTTGGCACATAAGGTATTACAACCGTTTCCTCGAATTGGTTCAAATAGCTTTTCAGGGCATAGCATTGGAGCATGGCTCCGCAGTCGTCCGCCCAATGGAAGGTTAAAATCCCAATCACGATAATCCCTACCCTTTTGACATTTTTTCGGCCACTTCCAGCGGAAGGAACCGGCTAAGGAACATAAAACGCATTCTGCTTTTCGACCGGGGCGTCGGCCCCTGCAGCCTGGGCTGTAAAATCTCCTCCCTTTGACAGGAAAAATGCCGGAAGGATTCCTTTACCGCCTCCCAGGCCAAAACCGCTTTTTGGCTGTGCAAAATCACCATGGATGTCCCCATTCCATCCTGCATTTTGGGCCGTACCCGCTCAATCCCCCAAAAATCCCCCAGGGTGATATCGCTTTTTCGGTTCACCGTGCAAAACGCACAGTCATGGCAGGACGGACGCAGGATCAAATTCTTAAAATACAGCCTGCAGAATAAATTTTTTCCCATGGGGGTTTGCAGTCGTTTACCGCCAATCCGCATGGAAACCGTTTGCCCGTTATCCCGGTTTTGCTTGTCCCGGAACCAAAACCCTGTCAGCTTTCCCTTATGCGCCTTTTCCAGTTCCCCCCGGTACTTTTTCCAAATACCCGGGGAAGGCGTCCCATAGCAGACCAGATCCGCCAGCAAAAGCCGGGAATCCTCCCCTATATACAGGCTCACGGCCCGGCACTGGCACGGTGTTCCCGTAAACAGAACCCCTTTCCCCTCCCCCAAATAGTGCTGTATCCGCTGGTAGCAGCCGGACAAATCGCTCTGTACATATTTGGTTTTGCACAACGGTGCAAGCTCCTCAGGCGTTTGCGCCTCCCGGTGCCGTATCGTACCGTCTTTTTCCATGGCCGCCCCAAATACAACGCCGCCCTGCGCCAGCATGTAATTTGCCAAAACGGGAAACACTCCCCCGGAGGAACTGGCAAACCGGACCGCCTCTTCCCTGGCCTGTGCCCCCAGGTAAAGGTTTTCCCCTTCCCCGGTTCCCGGATGCCTGACGGGACAAACTTCCCTGCAGCGGCCGCACCCGGTACACTTCTTTTTGTCTATTTTGGGATAAACAAATCCTTCCCCATCGGTTTTTGCCGTAATCGCCCCGTAACGGCAGGCCGCAGCGCACGCCATACAGCCGCAGCACCGGCTCTTTTGCGCAAACTTTCCTGCAAACGCCCCTTCCAGCCCCTTGCCCAAACCACGCATGCCCCTTTTGGCAGCCTCATAGAGGGCGGGACAATAAAACGCCAGAAAAAGTGCAGTCCTGGTTCTCAAAGGCTGCCGCTTAAAATACGGATTTCCGAGTCTTTTCCCCACCAGCCTGCGCATGCCAAAGCGCTCGCTTCCCTTTAAACGGTGCACGGCATCGCCCAAAACCTTCACATATTCTTTTTCCCAGTTTTCGGCATTTTGCGTCCGCCCGCA
>CARDPF010000231.1 GCA_948960675.1 uncultured Eisenbergiella sp. | reverse complement strand
AAATTCCACCGTTTGCATGCCACCATGCGCAAGCTGTACCTAGCACAGCTTTGGAACCGTCCGCCCGGCAGGGGTGTCCGGCCTGCAAAAGGAGCCGCCTTCCCCGCCCGTTGGCACGCCCCCCCCAAAACCCGTGGCTTAACTAAGTGACATTGACCATGAATAGTAACCATACAACGGCTGTTACATCATGGATAATAAACCGGCTTGCGCCATTGTTGGCGCTCCACAGCTGCCGCCGGTATTCACAATCCGGGCTGCCGCCCTTCTTGTTCATACCGGCTTGCCCGCCCGATATCCGGGCGTCTGTGCAAGCAAGCTTGCCCATACGTCCGGCTGCCGGTCGGGGCTTTCATAATAAATTTGCCAATTGCTGGAAAACGGGTTATGATTCTGCTATAATAAGCTAAACAGGTTTGGGAAGTTTTATTTGCACAAAGGCTGTTCAAAACTTGCACAAGGAGGTTTCTACCAATGAAACACAAATTACTGATCACAATGGCTGCCATTGTCATTGCCCTCACAGGCAGCATGACGGTATGCGCCCAGCCTGCCGCCATGCCGGACGGAACCGTTTTTGACGCGGAATTTTACGCGCAGACCTACCCCGACGTAGTCGCAGTTTTCGGCACGGATGCGAATGCACTATACCAGCATTACGTTACCTACGGAATTGCCGAGGGAAGGCTTGCAACGAATCCGGCGGCACAACTCCCCGCTGCGCAGGCCGCCCCCGCAGAGGAGCCGGCGGCTTTGGAGGTTTCCCCGGTTCCCTATGACGAAGGAGCCGTATGGCAGCTGACCAATGCCCAGCGCGCGGCGGCCAATCTCCCTGCACTGGCGTGGGATGATTCCCTCTGGGCTTCCGCCTCCCAAAGGTCCCTGGAGATATCCGTTTTGTTTTCCCACACCAGACCGGACGGCACTTCCTGCTTCACCGCCATTTCCCCGGATCTGCATTTGCGCACCATGGGTGAAAATATCGCCATGGGCCAGCGTTCCGCAGAAGAGGTGGTGGTAGGATGGATGAATAGTGAGGGACACAGGGAGAATATACTGCGGCCCACTTTCACCAGAATCGGCGTTGGCTGCTATCGGGACGCGGCAGGCAGGGCACACTGGGTACAGCTTTTCGGCGGCTGAACAGTTACCGATTTTCATGCCATAGCACACAGGAATCAATTTTGCAGGCGGGGCATGGGCGGCTTCCCGGCGGCCGACAGGGGACGCATGGCCATGACAGGCTTGCAAGGCTTGCGGACGGGAAATCCCACCAAAATGCAGCATGTCCCCAAACGCAACAGGGCACAAAAAAGCTTGCTTCTAACGTGATCTTATGTTAATATATTTAAGTAAACGCAGGATTGGATACCGCCTGTCAAAAAAGCGGCGGGCATGAAAAGGAGACTGATTTCATATGAGGAAAACACAAAATCAGGGAATTTCATATGACAATAAGTCAGTCTGCTGTGTAACGGAGTAATTGCTTTTTCCAAGCGATCACACAAAACCACGGTTTCGGACTGTGGTTTTTTTTGTACACTTTTTTGGCCGCAGCAGACATCCCGCTTCCCAAAAGGGATGAAAACTGACTGCTTTACGTTCGGGCTGCATTGCTGCAGCCGACGGGAAAAGAGTGTATCAATGGAAAACCAAATATTGAATCTCGGCATTCTGGCCCATGTGGATGCCGGTAAAACCACCTTGACGGAAAGCCTTTTGTACCACGGCAAAATCACTGCAGGCATGGGGAATGTGGATAAGGGAACCACCGTTACGGACTCCATGGAATTGGAGAAAGCGCGGGGAATGACAATCCGGGCTTCCACGGTTTCCTTTTTTCTGGACGGGGTAAAGATAAACCTGATTGACACCCCCGGTCACGCAGACTTTATCGGGGAAGTGGAACGCTCCCTGCGCGTACTGGACGGTGTCATTCTGGTCGTATCCGCCGTGGAAGGCGTGCAACCGCAGACAAGAATCCTCTTTCACCATCTGGAACGGATGAGAATGCCGGTTCTCATTTTTATCAATAAGCTTGACCGTCTGGGAGCCGATTACCAAAGAACCTGCGCCCAGCTTTGCAGCCAGCTTTCCCCGCGCATTGTGCGGATGCAAAAAGTCGAAGCTGCAGGAGCAAGGGACTGTAGGGTCCGCAGCTATCTCCTTGGTGAAGAGGAACTCTCGCAGCAGATTATCGGATACTCGGAAAAACTGCTGGAAAAATATCTGGAGAGCAGGCCGATTGCGGAGGAAGAATTATCTGCATCCCTCCGGTTCCGGGTGAAAAAGGGAAGGGTATACCCCGTGTATGCAGGCGCCGCCCTGCGGGATATTGGCATGGCGGAATTGATAAAGGGAATCGTGTCCTTTCTGCCTGCAAAAAAACCGCTACATCAAACCCCTAAAATGCTCTCCGCCTATGTTTATAAAATTGAATTTGAGGAAAAAGGGAGGAAAAAAGCTTACCTCAAAATCTTTTCCGGAAAGCTTTCCCGAAAAGATAAGGTCAGCCTGGCAGACCGGGAGGAAACCATTGTAATCCACAATCTGTACACGCCCTGCAACGGCAGGCAAATACAGGCGTCCGAAGTGGCAGAAAATGACATTTGCATTTTGACGGATGTACCAAATCTTCGGTGCGGCGATTTTCTGGGGGAAACATGGCAGCAAAAAGGATTGACTGCCTGGGGCAAGCCCATGCTGCAGGTTACGGTACATTCCCCCAAAGCAGATGCACACTTCCGGCTTCTGGAGGCCCTAAAAGAGTTGGAATGCGAAGACCCGCTGCTGCACATCCATATCCGTCAGGAAACGCAGGAAATTTGCGTGAACCTGTTCGGGAATCTTCAGATCGAAATTTTGGAGGCGCTGCTGCGGGAGCGGTTTGGAATCGAAGCGGTTTTTTCCGGAGCCCGGACTATCTACAAAGCAAAGCCGGTGGGACAGGCCGCCGCGTGGATTGGGCTCAATGAGCCGGGAAACCTGCACCGCGCCGGAATAGGGCTCTCCATTGAGCCGCTGCCTACAGGAACGGGAAACCAATATGAAACCCGGGTCTCCTTTGGCTATATACAAGCCCCTTTTCAGAATGCGGTCAAAGACGGCGTGGAAAAAGCGCTGGAGGACGGCTTGGGCGATGGGATTGTGGACACAAGGGTGGTCTTTACGGAAGCGGATTTTGACAGTGTGACCAGTACGCCCGCCGACTTCCGCCGTCTGGCCCCAAAAATTCTTTGCCAGGCCTTGCGGTCTGTCGGCGTTTCCAGAATGGAACCGATCATGGCTTACCGTCTCTTTGCACCTGCGGCTTATGAAAAAAGAGTCATGGGCGAACTGGGGAAAATGGCCGCCTCTGTGGCCCATGTCGCCTTCGCAGCGTCCGAGATGACGGTACAGGGAGAGGTTCCCTATGACAAAGCCAGGGAATTTCCCCTTGCACTGCGGACAATGACCAAAGGGCAGGGGATTTGGGAAACGGAATTTTTAGAATATCGAACCATGGAATAAAAATGTGCCGCCTGCGGCGGGTCGCGTCAGCGACA
Organism: uncultured Eisenbergiella sp.; assembly: GCA_948960675.1. Lineage (GTDB taxonomy): Bacteria > Bacillota > Clostridia > Lachnospirales > Lachnospiraceae > Gallintestinimicrobium. The sequence goes on along the minus strand of CARDPF010000231.1, from coordinate 1,581 downwards.
ATTTCCATTCCGCCGCAGTGCGCCATATCGCATTTTACGCGCCGCCCCGTCATTCATATTTTTTAAGCGGGAGCTTAAAAATCACAATCCCGGTCATCATTTGGAAAATCAGATAGCCGCCTAAATATAACACCATCACGCGCGCGCCATCTATCGTTCCCAGTTTTCCCAATAGGGAAAGCAACATGATGGATGCGCTGACCACAGCCAGTCCGATCATGTAGGAATATCTTCCTGATTTATCCCTTAACATGGTTTTCAATTCATCATGCAGTTCAATATTCTCGGCTTCCATTTTTTGCCGGTACCTTTCCCTTGTTTGTCAAGTTTCCTTTACATGCAAACAAAATCCGCGGGGACGGGACTCGAACTTTATTTTGCCCCGAAAAGCCCATAAAATCAAGGAGGAACGCACACTGTCTACAACTTGTTTAGCTTCGGGTTTCAGAGTTAGCGATTTTTTTGCAGTTTTTTAGGCGGCTGTGGAATAATCAATAACAGCGATTTCTTGCATAAGCTGTTTCGCCATATTTACAAGGGATTCCACTTGTTTTGCGACTTCATCGGAATAATATTTTTCGCCGCATTGCTCACATTCTTCACAAGGCACGTTTTTGACAATGATAATGCAGTTTTTATAATTTACGACGTGAGTTGTCAAAGATGGAACGGTAGTTTTACATTTACAATACATACACATGATTACTGCTCCTTTCTTGTTTTTAAATCTTTTTCAAATTTAACAGTGTTCGGAAAATAAGCTGTTATAAAAAACAAACTATTTTTGTCTGAGCCGACAACGACATGCAATATGTCATTTTCTTTTGTATGTCCATAAACAAGGCAACTGGGGTAAGGAAAATCGTCTGGATAGTCCTCTATGATTTCTCCTGTTTGCAGACATGATTTTACATCAGCAATACTGATATCTCTTTCCTGCATACGCTCTAAACAATGCTTTGACCATTTTATATTGGAAGAATTGTTTAGTAGTTTTTGAAGCTGTTCCATATCCATATCCGCATTTCCTTTTCTGTTATTTACAAATATTATACACTATTCCAGCATGAAATAAAATAAGTTTTACGGACTTTATGAAGAATGGGGAGCGCATTACGTCCAGACAGATTGCTTATGTATTGGAAAAATTTGCAGAAAGACACCCCAACCTCTCACACCACCGTGCGTACCGTTCGGTACACGGCGGTTCAATCAACTTAGAGCCATAGTAAAACCCAAATCCCAGATACTTAATACCCTTTGGTTTATCAACCCTGCTCTTTTCCGCATTTACTTTCAGCCCCAGCTTTTCCTCTATAAATCGGGTCATACCCTTCATCACGCGCCCTGCCGCCCGTTTGCTCCCGACCACTATTATAAGGTCATCTGCATACCGGACAAAACCCAGTCCCCTTGCTTCCAGTTCCTTGTCCAGTTCATTTAGCATGATCTGTGTCCGTCATTCATCATTTCCAATGCTTTAAGCACTGCCTGCTGCGCACACCGGTTGGGTCTGAATCCATAGCTGTGGTCGTGAAACTGCCCCCCAAATATCGGGGTGAGCACCTGTGTCACAGCCTG
>CARDPF010000230.1 GCA_948960675.1 uncultured Eisenbergiella sp. | reverse complement strand
CGCGCTTACGCGCTCCACAGCTGCCGCCGGTATGCGCAATCCGGGCTGTCGCCCTACTTGCTTATACCGGCTTGCCCGCCCGATATCCGGGCATCTGTGCAAGCAAGCTTGCCCATATGCCCGGCTGCCGGTCGGGGCTTTCATAGTAAGTACAGGAGGTATTTGGGATGCGGATTTTGGAGGTTACGGATCAGGCGTTTTCTAAGTATGGCAGGATTGTGGATGACATTGATTTTTCCGAACTGCTAACAAAGATGGGGGAGACGCCGGTTTTGCAGGAGGTGGTGTATGTCCCTTCCGTGGAGGCGCTGGAGGCATTACCTGTAGCGAAGCTTTTGCAGGAAAAAACATACGGGGAGTTGCCCATCCAGGTAGGCTATTGCAACGGGCATAACCGGAAACTGAATGCATTGGAATATCACAGGAGTTCGGAGATTGACATTGCGGTCAACGATTTGGTGGTGATGCTGGGATGGCAGCAGGATATCGGGGAGGACTTTACGTATGATACTTCCAAGGTGGAGGCTTTCCGTATCCCCGCAGGATGTGCGGTGGAGTTATACGCGACAACGCTGCATTATGCGCCCTGCCATCTGGAGGATCAGGGCTTCCGCTGTGTGATTGTGCTGCCAAGGGGTACCAATCTGGAATTGGATAAGGCGCATGAAGGCGGGGAGGACGGGCATCTGACCGCCAAGAATAAATGGCTTTTGGGGCATCCGCAGGGCGGTCTCCCGGAGGGAAGCCCTATGGGATTGCTTGGGGAAAACCTAAGCTTGTGATGGCAGCAGGCCGGTTTTACCGGCCGCAGGGCAACGGCAACAACGGATAACGGTTCACATAGTCTGTACTGTTACCAGTGATTTATATGAAGGAGGATGAAAGACATGAACAATTTGCCGAAGGTAAAAATCGGAATCGTTGCGGTGAGCCGCGACTGTTTCCCGGAATCCCTGTCCGTAAACAGGAGAAAGGCGCTTATTGCGGCCTATCAGGCAAAATACGGCGCAGAAGACATTTATGAATGTCCGGTTTGCATTGTGGAAAGCGAGATCCACATGGTACAGGCGCTAAAAGACATTCAGAAGGCGGGCTGCAATGCGCTCTGCGTATATTTGGGCAATTTCGGCCCCGAGATTTCCGAGACCCTGCTGGCAAAGCATTTTGACGGCCCTTCCATGTTTATCGCGGCGGCGGAAGAGTCCCAGAACGATCTGGTGGGCGGAAGGGGCGACGCTTACTGCGGGATGCTCAATGCCAGCTACAATTTGAAGCTGCGTAATGTGCGGGCCTACATTCCGGAGTATCCGGTAGGTACGGCGGAGGAATGTGCGGATATGATCCGGGAATTCGTTCCCATTGCGCGGGCGATTGTCGGCTTAAAGGGCTTAAAAATTATCAGTTTCGGCCCCAGACCTTTGAATTTTTTGGCCTGCAATGCACCCATCAAGCAGCTGTATAATCTCGGCGTAGAGATTGAGGAAAATTCCGAATTGGATCTTTTTGAGGCGTATAACAAGCATGCGGGGGACGAGAGAATTCCCGCTAAGGTCAAGGAGATGGAGGAGGAACTGGGGGAAGGCAACCAGAAGCCCGAAATCTTAAGCAAGCTGGCCCAGTATGAATTGACGCTGCTGGATTGGGTGGAGGCCCATAAGGGATACCGGGAGTATGTGGCCATTGCGGGCAAATGCTGGCCGGCCTTCCAGACACAGTTTGGCTTTGTGCCCTGCTATGTGAACAGCCGCCTGACCGGTATGGGCATTCCGGTATCCTGTGAAGTGGATATTTACGGATGCTTAAGCGAGTTTATCGGAACCGCAGTCAGTGACGACGTGGTCACGCTTTTGGATATCAACAACAGCGTGCCTGCGGATATGTATGAGGAAGCGATCAAAGGGAAATTTGATTATACCCATCAGGATACATTTATGGGCTTCCATTGCGGGAATACCTGCTCCAAAAAGCTGGCGTTTTGCAGCATGAAAAACCAGATGATCATGGCCAGGTCGCTTCCGGTGGAGGTTACAAACGGTACGCTGGAGGGCGATATCGTTCCCGGCGACATTACGTTTTACCGGCTGCAGTCCACGGCGGACTGCCAGCTGCGCGCATACATTGCCCATGGGGAGGTGCTTCCGGTGGCGACCAAATCCTTCGGCGGTATCGGCGTGTTTGCAATTCCCCAGATGGGACGTTTCTACAGGCATGTGCTGATCGAGAAGAATTATCCGCACCACGGGGCGGTAGCCTTTGGCCATTATGGCAAGGCGTTGTATGAAGTGTTCAAATATATCGGCGTTCCGGTGGAGGATATCAATTTTAACCAGCCGCAGGGTATGCTGTATCCGACGGAAAACCCGTTCAGGTAAGGGGACCATTGCGGCAGCGCAGGCAGTTTTGGACAGGCTGCCTGCGCTTTTTCGTACTGCGGCGGAAACCGCACACTTTTTAATTGCAAATTTGAATAGGTATTCAACCGTGCATCTACGTCCGCTATGGCGGGCAGGGAGGTTCGTGTGAAAAATCCATAACGGAAGATTTTTCACACGCAAATTTGTGCTTGCGCCCAAATTCGCAGGCTGAGCAAGAATGGGGGATTAAAATGGGAAAATACAGGGAAAGGGCGGCCGCGCTGGTGGCACAGATGACGCTGGAGGAAAAGGTGGGACAGACCCTATACAATGCCCCTGCCATAGAGCGGCTGGGGATTCCGGCTTATAACTGGTGGAACGAGGCCCTGCACGGGGTGGCACGGGCGGGGACGGCGACGCTGTTTCCGCAGGCGATCGGGGTGGCGGCGACCTTTGACGAGGAACTGGTGGGAAAAATGGCGGAGGCCATCGCCACGGAGGCCAGGGCCAAATACAATGTACAGAAAAAGGAAGGGGACCGGGATATTTATAAGGGGCTGACTTTCTGGGCGCCGAATGTGAATATTTTCCGGGATCCCCGCTGGGGCCGGGGACAGGAAACCTATGGGGAGGATCCGTATTTGACGTCCCGTCTTGGCGTGCGTTTTGTGGAGGGCATGCAGGGGGATGATCCGGATTACCTAAAAACGGCGGCGTGTGCAAAGCATTTTGCGGTGCATTCCGGACCGGAAGGGCTTAGGCATTCCTTCAATGCCATAGCGTCCAAGCAGGATATGTACGAGACGTACCTGCCCGCGTTTAAGGCCTGTGTGCAGGAGGCGAAGGTGGAAGCGGTGATGGGGGCTTATAACCGCACCAACGGCGAACCCTGCTGTGGCAGCAAAACCCTGCTACAGGATATTTTGCGGAAAGAATGGGGATTTGAAGGGCATGTGGTCAGCGACTGCTGGGCGGTCCTGGATTTCCACGAGAACCACAAGATTACGAAAACCCCGTTGGAATCGGCTTCCATGGCCATGAATAACGGGTGTGATGTAAACTGCGGCTGCATGTTTCCCAACCTGCGGGATGCAGTGCGTGGCGGATATGTGGAGGAAGCGCGGCTGGATGAGGCTGTGACCAACCTGATGGAAACCCGCCTGAAGCTGGGCATGTTCGAAAAGGAGGGGAGCGTTCCTTTTGACGGGATCGGTTATGAACAGGTGGATACCCCCGGGCATAAGGCATTGAATTTAGAGATTGCCCAAAAGAGCCTTGTGCTTTTGAAAAACGAAAACGGCCTTTTGCCGCTGGACAAAAAGAAGATTCGTTCCATCGGCGTGATTGGGCCCAATGCGGACTCCAGAAAGGCGCTGGTGGGCAATTATGAGGGGACGGCATCCCGTTATGTGACAGTGCTGGAAGGAATTGAGGATTATGTAGGGGAGGATGTGCGCGTATACTATTCCGAGGGCTGCCATCTTTATCAGGACAAGACCAGTGGACTGACGCAGGAGAACGACCGGCTTTCGGAGGTGAAAGCGGTGTGCAGCGTCAGCGATGTGGTGGTACTGGTGATGGGACTGGACAGCGGCATAGAAGGAGAGCAGGGGGATGCGGGCAATGAGTTTGCCAGCGGGGACAAAAAGGACCTGGCTTTTCCGGGATTGCAGCCGGAGGTGATTCGGGCCGCATGTGAGAGCGGTAAACCGGTGATTTTAGTTTCCATGACGGGCTCTGCCATGGCGCTTTCCTGGGAGGATGCGCATATTCCCGCCATTATACAGGCGTGGTATCCGGGCTCCTGCGGCGGGCGCGCGGTGGCGGAACTGATTTTTGGCGCATACAGCCCGGAGGGAAAGCTGCCGGTGACGTTTTACCGCACGTCCGAGGAACTGCCGGACTTTACCGACTATGCGATGCAAAACCGGACATACCGGTACATGAAAAAGGAGGCGCTTTATCCCTTTGGGTACGGGCTTTCCTATACGTCTTTTGCGCTGGGGGACACTGTGCTTTCGGCGGACAGTATTGGGGCAGGAGGCAGGATTACGGTTCGCACCAGTGTGAGAAACACCGGCAATATGCCCGGCGGGCAGACGGTACAGGTCTATGTGAAAGCTTTGCGGGAGAATACGCCAAACGCCCAGCTAAAGGGTCTCAAAAAAGTGTATTTGCAGCCGGGGGAGGAAGCGGCGGTGGAGATTATGCTTACGGACCGTGCATTTGCCCTCTATGACGAGGAGGCATCCCTTGTGCTGGAAAAAGGGGAATATCAGGTGTATGTAGGCATGCAGCAGCCGGACGCGCGCAGCATTGCCTTGACCGGGCATAGGCCGGTATGCTTCACGGTGGATTGTAAGCAGACCGTCCTTTATTCCCGCGAGCAATGAGGAAAATAGCCATGCTTGCATGGATATTTGACGAATGCCGCGAGGATCCGTTACTATTCACGGCCCGGGGGCCGCTCATAGTAACGATTCGGGGCGGCATTCTGAGTTTTGCTACGCAAAAACCGCCCCTCACTCTTGTGTCATGTTCTCACGGAATGCGCAGTTTATGCGCATTCCTGACCCATGAATAGTAACGAGGATCCAATCCCCCGTTGCTTGCAGCGGGGGATTGGATTGAAATTTTTGAAACTATATGTTATGATGTTGGGGTCAAAAGGTATTTTGACCCCTATGATACCACGGATTGCTCCGCGCGCTGCGCTCCCGCAATCCTAAAATACCTCAAAGGCGCTCATTTTTCTGCGAAAAGTGGCTGTTTTTCGGTGTTTTTGCGGTTTCAA
>CARDPF010000229.1 GCA_948960675.1 uncultured Eisenbergiella sp. | reverse complement strand
AGATGCTGTTGTGTGACTGGAGTTCAGACGTGTGCTCTTCCGATCTTCCCTCCCACGATCAGCACATCCGCCTGACTGATAAAAGATACCGCCTCCCGCATCACATCGGTGTCCAGGCTTTCCTCATATAAAACCACATCCGGCTTGACCCGGCCCCCGCAGGCACAGCAGGGCACCCCTTTACTTTCCAGCATAAAATGCGCATCGTGGAATTTTCCGCATTTTTCGCAGTAATTCCGCAGAACGCTGCCGTGGAGTTCCAATACCTTCCGGCTGCCCGCCGCCTGATGCAGGCCGTCGATGTTCTGGGTAATCACCGCCTTGAGCTTTCCCTCTTTCTCCCACTGCGCAAGCTTTTTATGGGCAGCGTTTGGCTTTGCACCCGGCGCCAACATCTTATCGCGGTAAAAACGGAAAAACTCCCCGGGCTTTTGCCGGTAAAAGGTATGGCTCAATATTGTTTCGGGCGGATATTCATATTGCTGGTGATACAGCCCGTCCGTACTGCGAAAATCCGGAATGCCACTCTCCGTGGATACTCCCGCACCCCCGAAAAACACAATGTTGTCGCTTCGATCAACGATATCCTTTAATTTTTCCAGTTCAGAACCCATCCTGCAGCCTCCTTTTCCACAAAATCCTATAACCGCTCTTTTGCCCGCATGCCCGTGGGCGTTGCCGCCAATCCACCCTCGCCGGTTTCCCGGACGCAGGCCGGCATGGAAAGTCCCACTTCCCGCATGGCATCAATCACCTCATCCGGCACAATCCGGCTGCGGATACCTGCAAGCGCCATATCTGCCGCGGAAAGCGCCACCACCGCACCGGAAACATTCCTCTTGACGCAGGGAACTTCCACAAGCCCTGCCACCGGGTCACACACAAGCCCCAGCAGATTTTTCATCGCCATGGCCGCCGCATGGGAAATGGCTTCTGCATCCCCGCCCCGCAAAAACACGGCCGCTCCCGCCGCCATGGACGCCGCAGAACCCACCTCCGCCTGACAGCCGCCCTGGGCTCCCGCAATGAAAGCCCGGGAGGCTATCACACCACCGATTCCCGCTGCCACATAAAGCGCCTGCGTCATTTTTTCATCCGAAAAGCCAAACTGATCCTGCATGGCGATCAACACCGCCGGAACCACACCGCAGGCTCCCGCCGTGGGCGCTGCCACAATCCGTTTCATGCAGGCATTGGATTCCCCCATTTTCACTGCCTTTTCAATCACGCGTCCCAGAAAAGCCCCGCAGATGGTTTCACCCTGATCCACATACGTTTGCATTTTTCCGCCGTCCGTCCCCACCAGACCGCTTCTGGACTGCAATTGCGGGTCATAGGATACATCCGCCTCCTTCATCGCTGCATACATGGCCGCCATTTGGGAAAAAGATTCGCCGGATTCCAGCTGCCTCTCCTGACAGTCCGCCTGCAGCACCGCTTCCCAAAAAGAAATGTTTTTTTCCTCTGCCCTGCGGCAGATATCCCCCAAAGCCCGATACATTCAACTCTCCTCCAGACATAAATACGTCACCTTTTCGATGCCGCCTTCCCGTTCCAAATCCGCAATGCAGTCCGCCGGAACCTCCTGATCCACCTCTATCACCATGACGGCATGGCCGCCCCTCTCGTCCCTGTACACCTGCATGGTGGCAATATTAATCCCGGCAAGTCCAAGCTTTAGCGTGACACGCACCACGCATCCGGGCTTGTCCTGATTGTACACCACCAGGGTCGGCGATTCCCCTGAAAAATCCGCCATAAGGCCGTCGATCTCATGGATGCGGATACGCCCGCCGCCGATGGAGGCGGCGATCACTTCCAGCCGCCTGCCCGACACCCCCTCCACCTCCAGCTTTACCGAATTGGGGTGAGCGTTCTGCAGACTGACCGAGCCAAACGTAAACTCCATCCCCCGCTCTTTTGCAAGGGAAAAGCTCTCCGGAATCCTGCCGTCATCCACGCCCAGTCCCAAAAGCCCGGCCACCAACGCCTTATCCGTCCCATGTCCCTTTCCGGTGGCCAAAAAAGAACCGTGCAGATAAATATTTGCCTTTTTCACCTGTTCCCCAAGCAGCTTCCCCGTAATCTGCCCGATGCGCGCCGCCCCGGCCGTATGGGAACTGGAAGGCCCAACCATCACAGGACCGATGATATCCAATATGTTCATAGTAACCTCCCCCACCCCTTTCCATATAATAGAAACTGAACCTATATATCCATCATACTAAAAAATGCGCAGGAGTACAACCATAATGCGAATCGGAATTGCAGGTTTACCAAACATGGCCCAAAACTACATACATGCCATCCAAAATGCCGGCGGGCCCGCCGTCCCGGTTTGGGCCGAAGTATCCCTCCTGCCGGAGACCGCATCCTGCTGGGACGCCCTGCTTTTACCCGGTGGGGGGGATATTGATCCGCTCCTTTTGCCGGGACGGCCTACCCCCCATCCTAAGTGTTTTGGCATTGATCCCGATCTGGACCGGCTTCAGCTAGCCCTGTTGGATATTTTTGTCCGTCAAAAAAAGCCTGTCCTTGGCATCTGCAAAGGGATGCAGCTGATCAACCTTTATTTTGGCGGCAGCCTTTGCCAGCATCTGCCCACCGCCGAAACACACCGCTACAAAGAGTATGACCAATTTCACCCCACCCATGCAAAAAACGGGTCTTTTCTCGCCGGTCTGTACGGTTTGGATTTCACCGTAAACAGCGCCCACCATCAGGGAATTGTACCACCCCCTCCGGACAGCGGCAAAGCTTCCGTTTCCGTTATCCAAACCGCCCCGGACGGCGTCCCGGAAGGCATCGTCCACTGCAGCCTGCCGGTCATCGGCCTGCAATGGCATCCCGAACGGCTCTGCGGGCGTCCTGCACCCTGCGGCGCCGTAGACGGCAGCCTGGTTTTCCGTTACTTTCTCTCCCTTGTGCAAACCCACTGACCCCGTCCGGAATTTACCGGCGGATAAAAAAGTGTGCGCTTTGCGCACACACCGCGTCGGGCGCGGTTGCCGTCGGGCAACTTTTTCCCTGCGCATAAGTACGCATTACCGGCCTTTTTGATACGGGCAGGAAACAGGGTTTCCTATCGTATCAAAAAGTGCCGACAGATGCGGCAGGATTTACCTGCCCCGTCCGTCGGCACGCCGCCCAAAGCCCATGTCTTAATAAACTGACAGGATACCAGGGGCAAAATACCTTTTGCCCCCAACATCCTTACCCTCAGTGGACAAAGGGTATATTGACCGTTTTAAATTCTCACAAAATGCAATAACCGGCTCCCGTAGTCCCCGAAGATCATCTCCTGCAAAAACCCTGCCTGCATAAGCATTTCCCCGGTATAGGTTTCCCCGGTTTCTTCCAGACAATACCGGGCCTTTTCCTCCAGTCCCTCCAGTTTCAAACGTCTGGATTTGCGGACAGGCTCAAAGCGCACCTGCACATAAGTTACCAGCGCTTCCCGCTTTTCTTCATCCACAACCTCCCAGCAATCGTACATGCCGTTTTCCCGGTAGGAAGCAATCCGGTAATACGTCCCTTCCCGCACAAGGTCGTTGTACCTATGATATTCCCGGTTATATGCCGCCGCCTTTTCCTTCTCCTCCCCCGAAAGCTTGGTGATATCCAGTTCGTAGCCAAAGGTACCCGCCAGCGCCACATGGGCCCGGGTTTCCATCGGCGTCACCCGGCCCACAGAATGGTTCGGGCAGACGCAGACATGGGCCCCCATCGTGCTGAGCGGATATAACAGGGCCGTCCCCTCCTGTATCAAGAGCCTTTCCACCGGATCCATGTCATCGGAAGTCCAGATCTGCGGGCTATAATAAAGCATGCCAGCGTCAAACCGTCCGCCCCCGCCGGAACAGTTCTCCAAAAGCAAATCCGGGAATTCCGTGAGCAGCCGTTCCTGCATCTGGTACACGCCCAGCACATAGCGGTGGGAAAATTCCCCCATATGCGCGCTGTCCAGCGCAAAACTGCCTAAATCCGTAAGCTGCCGGTTCATATCCCATTTCACATATGCGATATTGGCGCTGCGCAAAATTTGGGCCACACACTCATAGGCATAATCCACGATTTCCTGGCGGGTCAAATCCAGCACATACTGATTGCGCATGGTACCGGCTACCCGGCCCGGCACCTGCACCGCCCAATCCGGATGCTCCCGGTACAAATCGGAATCCGGACAAATCATCTCCGGCTCAAACCAAATACCAAATTTGAGCCCCTCGGCATTCACACGATCCACAAGGGATTTCAGCCCTCCCTTGATCTTGTCCCTGTTGACCTGCCAATCCCCCAGCGCACAGCTGTCGTCATTGCGCTTTCCAAACCAGCCGTCGTCCATGACCAGCATCTCAATTCCCAGCTTTTTTGCCTCCTTTGCGATGGCAACCAGCTTTTCGTCGTCAAAATCGAAGTAAGTTGCTTCCCAGTTATTAATCAAAATGGGCCGTTTGGAATGCAGGTATTTGCTCCGGATCAGGTGGTTTTGATACAGCTTATGAAATGTGCGCGTCATCTGTCCAAGTCCCCCGTCCGAGCAAATCAGTACGGCCTCCGGCGTCTCAAAACGCCCGCCCGGTTCCAGCACCCATTCAAAGCCGTCAGGATGCAGCCCCACACTCATCCGCACGCTTTCCTGATAATCCAGTTCCGTTTCCGCAATGAAATTGCCGGAATAAATCAGGTTCATGGCATACACCGTTCCCTGCCTCTGGTCGGTTCCGTTGGTCGCAAGCGCCATAAAGGGCTGTACCTGATGGCTGGTCTCCCCCCGCAGGGAAGAAACGATATGCTTGCCCTCCGTCACCTTCCGGCTCGTGATATGACGCTCCCTCGCCCAGCTGCCATGCAGGGTGATCAGGTCAAATTCCTCATTGTCCATGTCCAGACTGGCGCTCAGGATTTTTTCCAGATACAGCCTGTCCGTTCCCTCATTCACTGCTGCCACACTGCGGACCAGGGCATCGGAGTCTTCAAAAACACTGTAGCGCAGTTCGACCCGCAAACCCAACAGGGCATCTTTGAGCGTAATCACCAATGTCTGTGCGTTCCCCTTACCCGCAAAAGTGGCGGGCATGCCGGTCAGCGCCTGTTTTCCCTCCCTATATTGTCAAGTGATTTTCCTTAAAAAATCAAGGAATTTATAGTT
>CARDPF010000228.1 GCA_948960675.1 uncultured Eisenbergiella sp. | reverse complement strand
CTCACCAGCTTCCCCATCTCACTGGCAGGGGGCAGCTTCTTTAGCTTCGCGTTTGGAAAGGTTCCCCACTCATACACGTTCCCGTTCTTGTCAAGCCCCACCGAATAGGTGCTGCCTGCGGAAATGTCCATGGCATTGCCCTGCAGCGCCTTTGGCGGCGTCATCATGCCAAAACCGGGCGCAACATTCGCCTGCGTCACATCCTGGTAATACTGGTCAATGGGAAAGAAAAAGGGAAGGATGATGCAGCAGAGCAAAATCACAATAAAACAGAACATCCCCGTCATGGCAACCTTGTTTTCCACAAAATTGCGGACAACCTGCTGCATGGGAGTAACCAGTTCTTCCTCTTCTTCTATATTTATATTCTGTCCCACAAGCATCCGCTCCGTCGCGGATGCCATGGTGCCTTTCCTTCTTTTCTTCTTTTTGTTCTCAGCCATTCTCCCTACCCTCCTAGTTGTCCAGTCTGACTCTCGGGTCAACAATCGTATAGGCAATATCCATAATTACATTGCCGGCCAGTGAAAGCACCACATAGAACATCTGCATGGCAAGCACGATGGAAAAATCCCGCTGCATCAGCCCGTCCAACAGCATGGAGCCAAGCCCCCTCCAGGAAAACAGGGACTCAATTACCACGGAACCGCCGAACAACCCGATAATCCACCAGGTCGTCACCGTCACGATGGGAATCAGCGCATTGCGGAAGGCATGCACATAAATGACCACCTTTTCCTTCAGGCCCTTTGCCCGGGCCGTTTTTATATAGTCCATCCGAAGGGCATCAATCATGGAAGCCCTCACGTATCTGGTGATGGAACCCAGACCCCCGACAGACATTACCAATACCGGCAATACCATATGCCTTCCCACGTCCAGAACATCGGCCAGTCCCTGCGCCTCCAGACCTGCGGTTCTCACACCGCCTACCGGGAACCATTTCAGCTTGATGGCGAATACAAAAATCGCCAACAGGGCAATGACAAAGCTCGGTATACTATATCCGACAATCGTAAGTACCTGTACCGCCTTATCAAAAACGGAATTTTTCTTTACCGCAGTGGCAATCCCCAGCGGTACGGAAATCAGAAACACCACCAGCATGGAAAAAATATTCAGCTTCAATGTATTGAGCATCGGCGTGCCGATCACATAAATAACCTGTCTTTTGTACTGCGTGGAATACCCGAAATTGCCCCGGAGCATATTCGAGATCCATACCCCATACTGCACATACAGCGGTTTATTGACGCCCAACAGTTCGGCATACTGGTCATACATCACCTGATAGCGATCCGGCTCGATATTGGATGTATCGCCGATCATCATCCTGACCGGGTCGCCGGGCGTTGCTTTATAAATACAGAACATAAGAATGGAAATAATGAAAAATACGAAAACGATGTAAATCAATCTTTTAACTAAATACCGACCTTTGCCCATAAGCCCTGAGACCTCCTGCTTTCTTTTCCTGTACCGAAAACAATGCACTGCCAATCTATTCACACCGCATCGGTCCATCTTCTGACACAAGGCTGCGCGCGCTGCCGCACAACCGTGCAGCGCCTTGCAGCCCCTGCCGCATCGGCGCATGAGTGTTCCAAACGCCCGAAAGCCTTTGGATAAAAACAGGGAGTGCCATAAGGAAATCAGCCGCCTCTGGCACTCCCTGCTCTATGTCGTTTCGTAACGATTCAGCCAATCAACACGCCTATAAACGAATCGTTCTTATTCAGATACCCATGCCTCCAGAACAGCACTGTCCCAAGTCCAGGTAGAAGTCGTATCCCAGTCATGCAGCTTATTGCTGAAGAAGTCATGATATTCGTCAGAATACAGCGGAACATCAGGAAGCTTCTCATTCCACGCTTTGATAAACTCCCTCCATGCCTCCAGCCATTCATCCTGCGCTTCGTAAGGAAGGTTCTTCATCTTTGCGGTGGTGGACTCCAGTTCTTCGTCCGCAATCCAGTTGGAGTTATAACCGGCAGTCATCCATATCGGATCGCTGCTGTAGTAGTACCAAGGAGAATGTGCGGTTGCAAAACCGTTTGCCATGTTATACATGTTGTAGATCTTCTCGCCCTGATGGCTTCTTGCGGTAGTCAGGGTCGGGAGGTCCGTGGTGGTGGACTTCAATTCCATGCCGATGGTCTCCATGGACTCCGGCAGCATGGTGGAAAGCAGTTCGGAAACCGGATTGCCTTCGGTGTTACACCACTCGATGGTCAGGGACTTTAACTCGCCGTCCACATCCTTATAACGGACGCCGTCGCCTTCCTTGTACTCCCCGCCGTCTTTGTTCAGCGTCCAGCCGTCGTCTACCAACAGCTGTGCGGCGCGGTCCAGATCCTTTTCATAAGTATCCAGCGTCTCGTCAATCCAATCCCTGGAATTCTGATACTCCCACTGCGCCATGCCATAGGCAGCATGCACGATGGTCGCATAACCGCCGGAATACTGTCTTGCAAACTCGTTACGATCCAGACAGAGCGCGACAGCCTGACGCACGTTCACGGAATCCGTCGGGAACTGGGAGCAGTCAAAGGTGATCATACCGTAACCGTTACGGAAATGGGTGCTCTTCTGGGCCTTGCCCTCATCCACCAGATCCAGACCTGCCTCAATGCTCTCGCCGCCGGAGATATCCATCAGCACGTCTACCGTGCCGGCTTCCAACTCCGCCATCTGGGTCGCATTCTCAACGGTCTTTAAGATCAGGGTCTTGATCATGGGCTTGATGCCGCGGTAATCGCCTGCATAAAGCGGGTTCACTTCCAGTGTACCCTGACGGCTCGCGGTGTCGTAGCCTTTGAACAGGTATGCGCCGCAGGTCACCTGCGGATTGTAACGATACCCGGTATCGGGATCATTGATGGTCTTCATCAGCAGCTCCGTGGTGAACTCGCCGGTGATGGTAGCGCCATCCTCGCTGTCCTCCACGTCACAGTCGGGCGCAAGCACTGCCAGCGGTCTGGGCATCGCGCCTGCATACGTAATGTCATAGTGATAAGGCAGTTCCTCCGCCTTGATGGTGATGGAATAAGTCATGTCGTCCACCAGGTGAATTCCCTTAAAGTTCTTGGTTTCGCCTGCATTAAACTCATCCCAGCCTACCACTGTGGTGTAGCCGTTGGCCGGATACGCATCCACGCCCATCATCTCCGGGCTGGACTCCAGAAGAATCTCAAACACATAATCCTTCGCGGTGATGGGGGTACCGTCAGACCAGACCAGTCCGTCATTGATGGTCACCGTATAGGTCTTGGTCCCGTCCTCATTCTCCGTCGTCTCATAATTCTTCACAACGGTCTTGTCGATCTCAAACATGCCTTCCTTGGTATACACAACGGTCGAATAGCCGTGAAGCAGGCCGTACATGTGGTAGTTAAAGGAATTGTTATCATAGGATGTATCATAAAATTCCTCATCCAGGTCGGTCGTGGAGCCGATGATCAGCTGGCCGGTAGGCTCCGTAGGCTTCTGGGCCGTATCCTGTGCCTCTGTCTGTGTCTCCGCCTCTGCAGGTGCGCTCTCCTCATCGGGAGTGGCCGCATCATCCGCCACGCTTTCTGCGGGAGCAGCAACCGACTCGTTATTTGTCACCGATTCCTGGTCGCCGCATGCAGTCAGGGTTGCCACCATCGCTGCCGTGAGCAATGCTGACAAAACCTTTTTCATTTTCATAATAATCTCCTCCTTTCAGGATTTGCCATGCCATGGCTGTCTGGCACGACATTGTGTCCGTATATGGCATACATACTAAACACTTTAGAATTTTATCACTTTTTATAAATAAAGTAAACACATAATTATTCCCAGCAATCCTTTTTGTAAAATTGTTTTAAAATCCGACAAACTTTTTATCATTTTTGCACATAAAAAGTAACAATTTATCCTTCTTCACTGTGCAGGCGTAAAAAAAAGACGATATAGCATATGCCATATCGCCCCTTTTTGTATAATTCCGCCAGACTTTCAGTCTGTCCTGTACGATGCTTTGCGCACACTTTTTTATAGTGCTTCCAGCTTTTTGGACAGTTTATCCACAATCTCTTCAAAATATCCGTCCTCAAACGGTACTTTCAGGCCGACGCTGCAGAGCATATTCCCGTAAAAGTCCTTCGCCGACAGCTTACAAAGCTTTAAGTAACTTTCCCAGGCCTCCTGATAGTTCTCGTCCATCCACACCTTATACTGGAACGCACAGGTTTGTGCCAGTACGTAATCTATATAATAGAAGGGACTGTTGTAAATGTGCTGCTGCCGCTGCCAATAGCCCCCTTTGGAGAAAAAGGGATCATCCCCATAATCCAAATGGGGCATATAAACCTGTTCCAGGTCATGCCATGTCTGCTTTCGCTCTGCCGGGGTCATATCCGGATTTTCATAGACGATATGCTGGAACTCGTCTACCATGGTTCCGTAAGGCACAAAACGGATGGCATCCTCCAGCTGCATCGCCAAAAACTCCGCACTGCGGTCCCCAAAGAAATCCTTCATCCAGGGATCCGTGAAAAATTCCATGGACATGGAGTGGATCTCCGCCGTCTCCATGGTGATGTCATTATGCTCCAGCACCGGATCCTTCCCGGAAACAAACCCCTGAAACGCATGCCCGCACTCATGGGTCACTACATCCACATCCCCGGAGGTACCGTTGAAATTGGCAAAGATGAAAGGCGCACCGTATTTATGGATGAAAGTCATGTAGCCGCCCTGCTTTTTGGTCTTACGCCCGAATACGTCCAGCAGTTCATTCTCCATCATGAAGTCAAAAAATTCCTTCGTCTCTGCAGACAATGCACTGTACATGTGCTGTCCGGTTTTTAAAATCTCCTCCGGGGAGCCTGTGGGCGCCGGATTGCCGTTTAAGAAATACACCTCATTATCGATATAAGACAGCTTGTCCAGCCCAAGGCGCTTCCTTCTTCTCTCATGCACCTTTTCCGCGAAGGGCACAAACACTTCCTTTACCTGCCTGCGGAAATTCTCTACCTCTCTTTTCCCGTAGCTGTTGCGGTTCATGCGGCAATACCCCAGCTCCACGTAATTGTCAAAACCCATGGCCTTAGCCTGCGCGGTACGGTTTTTTACCAGCTTGTCATAAATCTCGTCCAATTCTTCCTCCACGGAAACAAAATAAGCCGA
>CARDPF010000227.1 GCA_948960675.1 uncultured Eisenbergiella sp. | reverse complement strand
ATCTTCCTCCTTGAGCAGTTCCCGCACTTCCCGTTCCAGTATGGCCTGTCCCTGCGTCAGGCTGCGGATTTTGCGCGCCTGCCTGGAGACAATGGAGGTCAGTTCCATCAAAAGCATCATCAAAAAGGCGATACAGATCAAAAACAGGCCGTTCATATTATCCGTCACGCCAAGCAGATGGATAAACCAGGGTAAAACGTTGGGAAAAATCACCAGCACCGCCATGGCCACCCCCGCCAGCAGCCACAAAAGGGTATATTTTAATTCAATGGCCTTATTTTTTAAAAACACTAAAATCAGCACCAAATATACCACCAGCGCAATGGCCAGCGTAATGCGCAGGTTCGTGGGCAAAATACTCGATCTCATTTAAACTTTTGCACTCCTTTATCTTCTCACCCCATAGCTGATCCGCCGGATGAGTATCGCCAGTGTCACCTTGATCATATAGTACACGGATTTCCGAAAATCAATGGAACTCTCCCCGTTTTGCCGCTCCCGCATCACCACCGGAACCTCTTTGATTTTGCCGTGGTACATCACCGCTGTGATAACCGCCTCCGGCTCCGGATAATCGGAGGGGTAGTCTGCCGCGTAAATCTCGATAAAGCGCCTGTCCACTGCCCTAAAGCCGCTGGTGACATCCTTGACCTGCACCCCCGTGCATAGCCGGATCAGCGCGCTCAAAATGCCGATTCCCATCCTTCTGGAAGCCGAGGACTGGAAGCCCTCCCGCTCCAAAAACCGGGAACCCACCACCACATTGGCTTTGCCGTCCAAAATGGGCTGCACCACCTTTTCCACAAAGGATACATCGTGCTGCCCGTCCCCGTCGATCTGCACGGCCACCGCATATCCGTACTTTTTGGCGTACCGGTATCCGGTCTGCACGGCGCCGCCAATCCCTAAATTGATGGGAAGGTTCACCACGTTAAAGCCCTTCTCCTCACAGATTTCCCCGGTATGATCCGTTGATCCGTCGTTGATCACCACATAATCGTACTGGGGATAATGTTCCTCCAAGTTCCGGACAATCTTCTCGATATTTTCCTCTTCGTTAAAAGCCGGTATGATCAAAAGCGGCTTTTTCTTTTTTTCCATAGTTCTCTCCCACACTGCTCTGCCAGCAGCAAAAGCGCCATATAAAATATGCCGAACCCGTAAATCACATAACGCTGCATCCCAAAAAATACCACGCTGATCACTACCACCATCCCGGCGTTTAGCACAAGGGCGCAAAGCATAAACTTTCCCCGCTCTGGGGCAAACCATTTCCGCCTGCCGCCCACCGCAAGCAGGATGATGGCAGCCGCATAAACCGCCAGCGTGTAGAGATGGCAGAGCCCGTAGATTTTTTCCACCTGAAAAAATACGGTGCTGACAAACCCCTGCGGCAGCATGCACAGCGTATGATACAGCATTCTGGGCCAGTGCTTTTTCAGCAGGGCAAACGCAACAATCCGGTTTGCCTGCGTCTGGTTTTGCAAAAGCGCAGACTCCGGGTTCTCCTCCCGGTAAGCCTTCCAGCCCTCCGTGGAAGTGTATGCCCCCTGCGCCGTGCCGTTCATGATGTCCTTCCACTTCCAGAGCCCCTTACCCGCATAGGCATAGCGGGCCTTGGTACTTTCCGCCGCCCCATAAAATTTTAGGAACAGCTTTTGTATTTCGGGATCGGAAAACAGCGCGCTGTCTTCCTCCTCCATCTCATAAAGCGTGCGGCAGAGAAGGACGCTGTCAAACTGGCCGGTCACATTGCTGCTGTCCGCCTGTACCGGGACGGCGGCCGCTGCAGCCACTATCCCATTCCGTGGCCTGACAGCCTGCCCTCCCCCTAAAGATTCCCATGCCACAGCCCTTTCCGCCCAATCCGCCGTTTCTGCCTGTGCACCATCCCCAAGTCTGGCGGCCTCCCTTGCCGCGACCGTCTGCAGCCTGCCGTTTGCCTGCAGCAAAACCATCTCCGAGGCCAAAAGCGCAAAGGCCCCGGCAAACACGGCAGCCAAGCAGCCAAGCAGCCGGATACCCACCGGCCTTTTGGCCGTTTTCGCCACAATCTGATAAAACAACGCCAACGCGGCAAACCCGAAGCAAATCTGCATCTGCGTCCGGGTTAAGGCCAACAGCAGCGCTATCCCAAACGCCCCCAAAAGCCAGCGCGCCCTGCCGCCGATCACGCTTTCGGCAAACGCGGCCACAAACAGGTAAAAAAGGGGATACGTCAACGCCTCCGTCAGGATACTGTGATTTACCAGCACCTGCGGAAAATCCAGCGTAAAAGGAACCAGCAGCACAAGCGTCCCAAGCCCCATCACCCAAAGTCCCGGACGAAACCGCCTGTAAATCCAAAACATAAAGAAAAAAAGGCACAGGGCGGTAAGAAGCGTCTGGGTCACGACAACGCCGTATAAAAAACGTCCTTCCCCCAAAGCCAGCCTGTGCAAATGGATGAACAGCTGGTAGAGCGGCATCACCCCCTCCGCCCCCTTGATGGTAATATACTGCCAGCTGTCCGGGTATTCATAATATCCGGGCTGCCCTGCAAAGGCCAGAAACAACAATACTGCAGCTCCCAGCCCTACATAAAAAATTTTCTCTTTCAACCGTCACTCTCCCAAAACTTCCTGCTTCGGCCTCTCACGCACCTTGCCGTCAGCCACCTCGAACACGATATCCGCATTCCGTATGGTGGTCAGCCGGTGGGCAATGATCAGGATGGTTTTCTGTCCCTGTAAATGGTCGATGGCCTCCATAACAGCCGCCTCCGTCTCACTGTCTAAGGCGGAAGTCGCCTCGTCTAGTACCAGCACCTCAGGGTCATGGTACAGCGCCCTGGCGATACCGATGCGCTGCCGCTGTCCCCCGGAAAGGCGTACCCCCCGGTCTCCCACAAATGTATCCAGCCCGTCGGGCAGATTTTCGATAAACTCAAACAGCTGCGCCTTTTTTACCGCCTCCAATACCGCCTCCTCGTCGATATTCTCCCTGCGGATTCCGAAAGCGATATTGTTGCGGATGGTATCGTCGGACAAATAAATCACCTGCGGGATATAGCCGATTTCCCGCTGCCACACATAAGAATGCTTATGGATATTTAAATCGTCCGCATACACCCTGCCCATCTGCGGCCGTAAGAGTCCCAAAATAATGTCCACCATCGTGGTTTTTCCCGCACCGGAGGGACCGATGAAGGCTGCGGTTTTTCCCTTCGGAATCGTAAGATTCACGGCGTTTAGCACCTGTTCCTCCGCATCCGGATAATGGTAGCTTACGCTTTTGACCCGGATTTCCCGGCCAAAGCTCCAGTCCATCTCCTCCTTTGCCTTGGCTTCCGGCTCCTCCTCGATCTGCTTTAAGTCATGGTAAATCAAATCCAGGGACGGATAAGAATAGAGGATGTCGGCTACATGCTCGTTGATCTTGCCCACCGCCGGAAGCAGCCGGAAAGCCGCCACCGCAAACACGGCCAGCTGGGAAATATAGTTGGTGATGTCCCCCTGCCCCCAAAACATTTTCACAAGGATGGCTAAAAGCAGGCTGGACATACAGACCGCCTCCACAAAGTAGCGGGGCAGCACCGCGATTAGCCGGTTGATGCGCAGTCCGTAAATGTATTTTCCGAAATACTCCTCATAGGAGTCCACAAAATAGTCCTCCCGGTTGAGGATTTTAAGTTCCTTGATGCCCCCCAGCGACTGGTTTACCCACTGGTAGAGCTTTCCCTTGTAAACCTGACACTGGGCCCCTAAATTTTTGGAGAACTTTTTGGAGATCGTTGTAAAAATACCGATACACAACACCAGCATCACCAGCACGATCACGGTGATGGACTGGCTCTCCGAAAACAGGAAAATACCCAGAACCATACACACGACAACCTCCGCGATCAGTTCCATCACATGGATGATCCCCTTGGTGAACAGATCGGTATCCTCCTGCAGGCTCCGCTGCAGCACTGCGATATTTTTGCTCAAATGAAAGGTATAGGGCTCCTGAATATAAGAACGCAGCAGCCGCACCGATATTTTTTTCTGAATCCCGTAAGAAAATTTGTAGATCCAGTTCCGCTCCAGCGCAATAAAAACATTCTTAAAAATATAAATAAAGATAATCGCCCCTGCAATGGCCGCCAGAAAATCCCTGGACTGTAAAAAACCGCCCCGTTCATACAAAAAGCGCAAAAGATCCGATTCCTGAATGCTGGAAGGATCCATGATGACATTCACAAAAGGGCTGAAAATGGCCACTCCCATCAATTCCAGAAAGCTTCCCACCACCACTATTACAAGCAGGAACAATATTTTAATTTTATCTTTTCTGTCAAAAATATAGCGCAATTTTGTCAGCATGGTTTCCCCTGTTTCCTTTCGCTTTTGCTAACGGTTCCGGTAATACCAGACAGCTATCTGCCCCCCAATTTTCGGTAGACTGCAAGCGTCTGCCCAACTACATCATCCCAATTGTATTTTGCACAGATATAATCCGCGCTTTCCTGCCTGTACGCGTCCACCTTTTCGGGATGCCCTAGCAGCCATTCCAGCTTGCTTTGCAAATCGGCCGTATCCGACTTGTGAAAAGAAACCGCACACTCCCCCACCACTTCCAGGTTTTCCGCAATATCGCTGACCAG
This sequence comes from uncultured Eisenbergiella sp., assembly GCA_948960675.1. Classification (GTDB taxonomy): domain Bacteria; phylum Bacillota; class Clostridia; order Lachnospirales; family Lachnospiraceae; genus Gallintestinimicrobium. Next base: position 541 of record CARDPF010000227.1, on the reverse strand, counting down.
ACAACAGTTTGCGTAACTCATGGCCTCCAAAAGGCTGACCGACATGCCCTCCACATCGCTGGGCAACACATACACATAAGCGTTGGAGCAAAGCTCCTCCAGCACGCGCCCCTGCACAAAATCCGTCCAGAGAATCCTCTCATCCGCCTCCGCCATGGCCATGATTTTATCCAAATACTCCTGCGAATGGCTGACGCCGCCGGCGATTACCAGTTTTTTGTCCGTCTGGATTTTAGAAAATGCCTCTATCAGATAATGGAGCCCCTTTTCCGGCACAATCCGCGCCAAAAACAGGAAGTAACCGTCCTTTTCCAGTCCGTATTGCTTCCGGATCAAATCAGCCTCTACCCTGTCCGGCCTGTTGACACCGTTGGGAATATACAGGGTTTTGCGCCCATAGGTTTCCTCAAAATACGCCTGCACGTTTTTGGACAGCACGATCACCTCATCCGCATATTTGGCCGCCATTTTTTCCCCGAACCGCAGCACCCTGGTCGCAAAGCCGCCCCATTTGGCCCGCTGCCAGTCCAATCCGTGGATG
>CARDPF010000226.1 GCA_948960675.1 uncultured Eisenbergiella sp. | reverse complement strand
CTTATGGGGTATAGCAAAAAACTATATAATGTATTGGGGGGGGTTACGCTTATTATAATAGCAAACCCAACCTGTTTTGTACATACCCCGAATTCACAAAATTCACAAAATATCCACTTACTTTTTGTGCAATTTGTCTTCTCGTTCCCTAAACGAACAACGCTTCGAACTCTTCCCGGTTTATTTTCTCTTTTTCCAGAAGAAGTCTGGCACTGCTATGGAGAACGGATTCATGCTGTAAAACCAATTCCCTTGCCTTGGCATAGCAGTCGTCGATAATCCGCTTAATCTCCCTGTCTATCTCCCCGCTGATCAATTCGCTGTGCCCTTTTGCATGGGCAAGGTCACGCCCGATAAACACTTCGTCGTCATCGTCGTCATAACAAATCACACCCACATTTTCCGACATTCCGAAACGCGTCACCATTTTTTTCGCCAGCTGCGTGGCCTTTTTGATATCGCTGGAAGCTCCTGTGGTAATATCGTTGAAAATAATTTCCTCCGCAATCCGCCCTCCCAGGGAAACCATGATCTCCTGCAAAAGCCTTCCCTTTGTCATAAACATATCGTCCCGTTCCGGCAGCGGCATTGTATATCCTGCCGCCCCAAGCCCTGTGGGGATAATGGATACGGTATAAACCGGACCCACATCGGGAAGCACATGAAACAAAATGGCATGTCCGGCTTCATGGTATGCCGTAATCCTCTTTTCTTTATCGGAAATAATCCGGCTTTTCTTTTCCGCGCCGATCCCGACCTTGATAAACGCTTTCTGGATATCCCCCTGCGACACAAATCCCCGGTTCTGTTTGGCCGCCACAATGGCCGCCTCATTCAAAAGGTTTTCCAGATCCGCACCGGTAAAGCCCGCCGTAGTCTGTGCCACCTGCCTCAAGTCCACATCGTCCGCCAGGGGCTTATTCTTGGCATGGACTTTCAAAATATCTTCCCTGCCCCCCACATCAGGCGCACCCACACTGATCTTCCTGTCAAAACGCCCCGGGCGCAGGATGGCGGGATCCAATATGTCCACACGGTTCGTGGCCGCCATGACAATAATCCCCTCGTTGACACCGAAACCGTCCATTTCCACCAGCATCTGGTTGAGCGTCTGTTCCCGCTCGTCGTGTCCGCCGCCCATGCCGGTACCCCTTCTTCTGGCTACCGCGTCAATTTCGTCAATGAACACAATACAGGGGGCGTTTTTCTTCGCCTCCTCAAAAAGATCCCGCACACGGGATGCGCCCACACCCACAAACATCTCCACAAAATCAGATCCGGAGATCGTAAAAAACGGAACGTCTGCCTCCCCTGCAATCGCCTTGGCAAGCAGTGTTTTTCCGGTTCCGGGAGGCCCCTCCAGCAAAACGCCTTTTGGAATTCTTGCACCCACCTTGGTAAACTTGGCGGGATCCTTTAAGAAATCCACGATTTCCTGCAGATCCTCCTTCTCTTCCTTAAGTCCCGCCACATCCTTGAGGGTAATCTTATTGTCGCCCGCCACACTCATCCGCGCCCGGCTTTTCCCGAAATTCATCATCTTCCCGCCGCCGTTTGCCTGCGCATTCTGGGCATTCATCATCATGAAAATCAGGAATATTCCGCCTACCATAATAAGGGCAGGCAAAATCGAAGTCAAAAATACATTCTCCGACGGTACATCGTTGATGATATATTCAATTCCGGCCTTATCCAGCTGCGCGATCAAAACGTTCACGTCCGTCACATGCAGCAGCCGGTCCCCGCCTTCCGCCAAATTGATATGTGCGGAGCCTGTAGGTACTTCCCTGTTCTGCTCGATCAAAATCCCCGATATCTGTCCGGAATCCAGCATTTGCTCAAATTCCGCCTGTGTACAGGTATTCTCCATCCTCCGCAGCGTGCTGGAAAACCAAAACAACATCATGGCAACAAGCAACAGGGAAATGACCAGATTGATTCCTCTGCCGTTTCTATTCACCGCATCCTCCTTGGGCTTCACCGCATTTTTGCATCATGCGCGTAAAAACGCAATGGCCTCTTTCTTTACTCTTTAAAACTTCACGATACCGATATAAGGCAGGTTCCTGTATTTCTGGTCGTAGTCCAGACCATAACCCACCACAAATTCATCCGGAATTTGAAATCCCGTATAATCCACATGCACATCCACTACGCGCCGGTCCGGCTTATCAAGCAGCGCACAAAGGGCAAGACTTTTTGTCCCTCTCGCCTTGAGCATCTCCAACAGATAACTGAGCGTGCGCCCCGTATCCACGATATCCTCCACCACGATAACGTCCTTGTCTTTTAAGGACTCGTCCAGATCCTTAACCACCCGGATCACGCCGCTGGACATGGTATCGCTTCCGTAACTGGACACAGACATAAAATCCAAAAAAACCGGCACACTGATACGTTTTGCCAGTTCACACGCAAAAAAACTGGCTCCCTTTAATATGCATACCAAATATACCTGCCTTCCCTGATAGTCCCGGCTGATCTGTTCCCCGATCGCCCGGATTTTATCGTTCACTTCCTGTTCCGTGAGCAGTACCTCAATTCTCTCCGCCATTTAAGACTCCTTCTCCCGTATTTTTTAAATCCCTGTAACCCTGACGGATTACGCATCCTTCCTGTTCCCTAAACGACCTGTACTTCCAATATAGACGCCGTTTGCGCGCTGATTTTATATGCCGCGCTGATTCTATGGCCGGGAACCCACATCACATGCGCCCCGTCTGCGAGTACGATCTTCCCGTCCCGTTCCACCGCCGGAATCTTCTCCTCCACCATATACCGCTTCAGGCTTTTTTTGTCCATCGCGGCATTGATGGTCAGGTAATCCCCGGTGCAGCGCGTCCGAAATATAGCCGACCCTACTATTTTATCATAATCCAGCCATTTCGTATACTTATTTTCCGGTATATTTTTTAAAAAGGCCGAAAAATCCCCCTCTTTTTTGGGGCCGGCCAACAATTTCGTCCGTATCTGTCCCAATCCGGGCACAAAAAAACTCCCGATCTCCAAAAAGGTTCCGGTGTTTTCCCCTGCCGCAACGCTATCCTCCGCCTTTAAAACGGAGAATACCACCCTTCCAAATTCCCGCCGGACATCCACCTGCAAAAAAGGAAGCCTCACCCGCCTGCCGCTCACACAGGCCGGCAAAAACAGCTTTCCCACTTCTGCCACATGGGCCGATGACAAATTCCGGCCGCTTCCCAGCATATGAAACGCAAAAAGAATCATCTGATCCTGCAGATACGGGTTCTCCTGCCCAAAAGCGGCAGTGTCAAACTCCAGCCTTCCCTGCCCCTGCACGCAGCACCGGTATATCGCACTTTTTGTCTGTTCTTCTATAAAGTCTGCCGTTTTGGCCAAAAGATCCGCTTCCCTTGAAAGATGCTCCCTCGCCCTCCCGCTGATTTCCCGCTCCACATAAGGAAAAACCCGGTTGCGTATTTTATTTCTGGTATAGACGTCCTGCCCATTGGTGGCATCCGTGCAAAAACCAATCCCCTCCCCCTGCAAATATGCCTCGATTTCGGCTCTGGTGCAAGACAGGAGCGGCCTTATAATCCTGCTGCCGTCCCTGTTTTCCCGCACAGGGCGAATGCTGCCCATCCCGGTGAGCCCGCTTCCCCGCAGCATATGGAACAACAGGGTTTCCGCCCGGTCATCACTGTTATGCGCCACCGCAATACAGCCCCCTTCCCCGGTTTCCTCTTTCAGCCGCTCAAGCGCTTCCCCAAAAGCCCGGTAACGCACCAGGCGCCCTGCCTCCTCGCAGGAAACGCCCCTGTCCTTTGCAAAAGCCCCTACATCCTCCTGCACCAGACAAAAAGGAACCTCCCAGCAGTAGCAAAGATCCTGTACGAAAGCCGCATCCTTTCCAGCCTCCGGCCGCAGCCCATGGTTTACATGCACTGCCAGAAGCCGCAGGGGTCTTTCCCTGCGCAGCTTTGTCAGTAAATAAAGCAGACACACGGAGTCCGCGCCTCCTGAAACGCCCACCACAATGTTTCCGCTTGCGGGCAGCATACCATGTTCTTCCATATAGCCAAGTACTTTTTCCGTTATCATCCCGGTACCGTATCCTATTCCCTTTTCAAACGGAGCCGCAGACGCGGCTGCTTTCCCGTTATCACGCAGCCTTCTGCCCAACCGTAATGTTTTTTCTATCAGTATACCCTCTTTTTTCCAAATGCTCAACCCAAATCCTGTGCTTCCTCATTCTCCCAAAGTCCGGCCACCAAAACCGTCATGTCATCGCGGATTTTCCCCCTACACTGTCCGATTGCATAGCGCAGGAGCAGATTGGCCATATCCACCGGGGAGGTTCCTGCAAGTTTTCCGATTTGCTGCTCCAACAAATATTCCCCGTCCCCCCCGGGCAAATCCTGTACCACTCCGTCCGAGACAAGAATCACCATATCCCCATCCTGTAGCTGACGCACCGATTTTTGCTGATCCTCCCGATCCATCAGTCCCAGCGGCAGCGCATCCGAGCAGATCCTTTCCACCAGGCTTCCCCTCTTGATAAAAGCGCTTGCCGCCCCCGCCTTGACAAACGCACACTCCCCGCTTTTTAAGTCGATGCGGCAAATATCCAGCGTGGCCATATGCGCCTCTTCCCCTTCCGTGCCCACCATTCCGTTCAAAATCTGTGCCGCCATTTCCTCCCCAAGCCCTGCGTCAAGAATCTGCTCAGTCAGATCCACAATCCGCGCCGCATCTTTGGCCGCAACCTCCCCGGAGCCAACGCCGTCCGACAGAATCATCGTCACTGCATCATCCTGTTCAAAAAAAGAATGGCAATCCCCCAAAACCGTTTCGTTTTCTTTGATAGCCGTCGCGGCGGCGCTCAGGCAGCAAAATGCAGGCTCCTCCTCGAAATAAAGATTTACCAGATCCTTCCCCACAAAATAAGGATTACGCTTCTCCGGCACCAGCCTGACATCCAACAGGACGGACAGATATCCCGCAATCTCTTCAATCGTGACGCTGGTATCCTTTCTTGTGCATAGGGAAATCGAAACCTCCAGCTTGTCCTCCTGCCCACGCAGAAGAAAGATATCCTGAACCAAAATCCCTTCCCCCAACAAGGCCCGGATAATCTGCTTTTCCTTCCTTCCGCCCAGCCGGATCATCTGCACAGAGGTACCCGCCACCGCATGCATCAATCCTGCCATCTGCCGCATATAG
>CARDPF010000225.1 GCA_948960675.1 uncultured Eisenbergiella sp. | reverse complement strand
TGTAATGCGGTCACACAAACATGGGTCTGTCCCATTCCCGAAAAAGCTTTGCAGCGTCTGGTAAACGGAAAGCACATCGGTGACAATCTTATCCGGAAATCCTGTTTTCTGTAAGCGCCTTACATATCCCGGCACATTTTCCGTCAGGCAGGAAAATACCGTCCGGGTTTTCCCCAGCCGCAAAATCCGGTCAAGCTGGTCAAAAAGATTCGACAGTTCCGTTTGCAATGGCGTAGGATCGGCGCCGTCTTCTGCCAATTCCCCTGCTTTTGTGCGGATGACTACATTGGTCATCGGGGGGATTCGGATCTCGGTATCCCGGAGTATTTCCCTGAGACGTTCTTTGGCTTCCTCCGACAGCTTATGGGAATAATGGATTTCCCTTTTCGTTCCCATGGAAACGGACGCATAAATACCGGTCAGGGAAAGCTTCGCGGTAAGTACCGGATCCTTTGTCTTTGCGGCGTCCTTTTTCACCTGTACCAAAATTTCATCCCCGGAAATGATTCTCCCGTCAAATACGCGGTTTGTCAAAACCGGGTGCTTCGCTTCTGACATGGGTAAAAAACAGGTTTGCCTGCCTGCAATTTCCACAAAGGCGGCATCAATGTTTTTAAGAATGTTTTTCACTTTTCCCACATAAACATTCCCCAAAAGATTTTGACCTTCCAAGTCAATATTGACTTCCACAAGTTTATCCTCTTCCAGCAGGCAGCAGCACAGTTGACCATCCGGGGAGCCAACATTTTTATTGTTCCCCAGCGCTATATCGCAAAACCGTGTAATAATATATGTTGTACTCAAAATCTTTCTCCTATCGCATCCAACGGTTGGAAATTTGGCTGTTGGGGGGTTCCTTCCTGCATCCATATTTCCAGCCGGATGGTCTGCAGCCGGTTATTGGGCAAATTGGCCCCGGCAAAATGCAGGAATTGCCGCGTGACAAAATCCGGACGGACATTACCACTGCTGCTGGCATCCACCATGAAGCACAGTGCCCCGTCTTCCAGCCAAAGCCGGTAAATTCCCGGGCGGATATCCACCTCTACACTCCCCCGCTTCGTCTCCTTGGTGACAAGTATTTGTTCCTGCGCCATAAACGGTTCCAGAACCCCGGCATAGCCGTCAAAGCTTCCGGCCGGATTTTTGACGGCCACGGCATATGTGGCTGCAGCCACACTGGCCATGGCATTGGGGGCTTTTTCCGGTAACAATTTCACATCCAAAATTTCGATCCCATAAGGACACACACCGGAAAGCCGTTTTTGCAGGTCTTCGCCCCCCTGATGGGAACAGATTTCCACATCCATGTATTCCCCCAGGCTACAGATTCCGACACCCAGCGGGGCAGCAAAGCTCATAATCTGATGGGGACTAAAGCCGGTGCTGTAAGCGACGTCAATCCCCGCCCGCCGAATGGCTTTTTGGAAAAAACGCATGACATCCAGATGGCCGATAAAACGCAGTGCACCGTATTTTGCAAATTTGATCCTGATTTTCATACGCAGCCGCCTTCCCGTTTTTCAAAACAGACACCACCCCCAAATTGTAGGGCGCCGCATCCCTGGCATTGTACCCTGCAGTTTGGCGTCACCTCTTCCTTTTGGGCACACTCCCACTCGCGTGCAAGAAAATCTTTGCGCACACCACAGTCCAAAAAATCCCAGGGGAAAATTTCTTTTGCATAACGTTCCCGCACAGTGTAGAAATCCGGATCCACCCCACATTCCGCAAAAGCATCCATCCATAATGCATTGTTAAAATATTCCCCCCAGGCATCATAAATACATCCTTTTTGATAAGCGCGCAAAATAACATCCGCCACTTTTTGATCCCCCCGGGCAAAAATCCCCTCCATTACGCTGACATCCGCCTCATGCCAATTGTATTTGATCCTTTTTTGGTTGAGCTGTCCGCAAATGGCCTGTTTGGTCTGGGATGCTTTTTGCAAAAATTCTTCCTTGGTACACATTTTTGCCCACTGGAAGGGGGTAAAGGGTTTTGGGACAAAAAAGGAGGTGCTTACCACAATTTGTACCGGGCCGGACCGCTTTTCCTTTGGAAGCAGTTCATAATAAAGTGCCGCAATTTTATTTGACAATTCCGCAATTTGCCGGATATCCTCCTCTGTTTCCGTGGGAAGTCCCAGCATGAAATAAAGCTTGACACGGCTCCATCCCCCGGTGAACGCCAGGGCTGCACCGTTTAAAATGACTTCTTCGGTCAACCCTTTGTTGATCACGTTTCTAAGCCGTTGGCTTCCGGCTTCCGGCGCAAAGGTCAGGCTGCTTTTTTTCACATCCTGCACCTTGCTCATCACATCCAGTGAAAACGCATCAATGCGCAGGGAAGGAAGGGAGATATTCACTTTCTTTTCCCGGCAGGTTTCCATCAGAAAATCCACCAGTTCTTCCAAATGGGAATAGTCGCTGGAACTTAAGGAATTTAAGGAAATCTCCTCCTGCCCGGTACCCGCAAGCATCTCAAGGGCATATTGCTTTAATACATCCAGACTCTTTTCCCGCACAGGACGGTAGATCTGTCCGGCCTGGCAAAACCGGCATCCCCGGATACAGCCTCTTTGGATTTCCAAAACGACCCTGTCCTGTGTCACCTTAATATATGGAACAATCGGATTGGTGGGGTAAGGCGCCTTGTCCAAATCCATGACGATTTCTTTGCGGATTCTGGCCGGAACCCCTTCTGCTGTCGGGGTGAAGGAAGCAATGGTCTTGTCCTGCTTGTACGTAGTCTCATACAGGGACGGGACATAAATCCCTGTCACTTCCCGTGCTGCCCGCAGCAAAAAATCCTCCCGGTTCTTGCCCGCCGCTTTTTCTTCCTTATAAATATCCAAAAGCTGCCGGTAAACCGTCTCCCCCTCCCCAATATAAAACATGTCAAAAAACGGTGCGATGGGCTCCGGGTTATAAGTACACGGCCCTCCCCCGATGACAATGGGATCCATTGTTGTGCGGTCTTTGGCCAACAGGGGAATTCCTGAAAGATCCAAAACCTGCAGGACATTGGTATAGCACATTTCATATTGCAGGGTGATCCCCAAAAAATCAAATGCCCTGACGGGATCCTGCGACTCCAGTGCAAAAAGCGGAATGTTTTGCTCCCGCATAATTTTATCCAAGTCCACCCAAGGGGAATAGACCCGTTCACACCACACATCTTCATAACGGTTGAACATATCATACAAAACCTGAATGCCCAAATGGGACATGCCAATCTCATAGACATCGGGAAAGCACATGCAAAAACGGACATCCACTTTCGACTTATCCTTTTGAACGGCGTTTACTTCCCCCCCTATGTAACGGGCCGGCTTTTCAACAGACATCAAAATCTCATCCGATAGGGCGAGACGGTTTTCAAAATCCGGTAACTGCATTGGTATGGTTCCTTTCCAAACGGATCAGGTCACTGCCCTTTTTCCTCCGTTTTCTTATCAAAAGTATACGGGAAATTCTGTACAAAATCAATCAGTTTTCCTTCATCCGAAGCAATAACCTGCCGGGCAATCACCTGTGCTGCCAGTTCCCCGTTAAAATTGGTTCCTGTTTTGTCCATATAGACCACCGCGCCAAACAGCAAAATGGCAAGAAGCGCACGCAGCCCAAAAGACGAATTTCCAACGGCCTGTTGGTTTGCCGGTACATAACTTCCCTCCTCCCCCAGCTGCCCGTCATAAAACAGCGGCAGTTCACCCTTGGCAAACTGCCCCTTTGGGCTGCCGTATAAAATATCCTCACGGTTACGCACCTTCATCCGGTTCACCGCATTTTCCTCCCGTACCAGTCTCGTCAGCTGCATTTTCCGTTCTACCTCTGTCATCGTATCCCATCCTCCCTTAGATTGACATAAAAATATTATGTAAACTTTCCCGCTGCTATTGTACCGTGGGGGTATATAGTCTTGGTACTATTTTATGGGAAAAACTTACGAAAAAGTACACCACGTGTAACGGTTCATACCAGTCTTGGCTGATACGCTATTATGTCAAAACATGCACTTTTCTGTCTTTTAAACATAATTTAATATCAGAATATCAGTAGAAAAGGAGTTTTTTCATGTCGGAATATAAAGCACAGGCAATGTCTTGTATGCCGGCCCCTGCAGGCGACGACATGCGCGGCATGGCTTTGGCAATGGCCTACACGCCCTGGCAGCATTGGAACCAGACTTATGAATTAAAAAAAGCGCTTTGTGTGGGAACCATTTTCCCGGAACTTGACAAACCCTTCCTGGGAAAGAGAGGTGGATGCAGATGATGAACCAATCTTATAACCAGCCATCCTGCAGATATGCAAGAAACATGGATTCCTGCATGCAGGCACAGTCTTGTCCCAAGCCCCTTCCCATTCCCTCCTGTCCTTGTGAGCAGATGACGAAGGAACAGCTTTTGGAATGGATTTCCCTGACAAAATTTGCCTGCGTGGATGCCAATCTTTATCTGGATACCCATCCGGACGATACCGCAGCCATTCAGTATTTTCAGGAGCATAACCGTCTTTACCAAAAGGCTATGAACGAATATGCCCGGGTTTACGGCCCGCTTACCGTCTCCCACGCACAGCATTGCAGCAGCTATTGGGATTGGGTAAACCAGCCGTGGCCCTGGCAATAGGAAGGAGGGAATCGTCCATGTTTAATTATGAAAAACGACTGGAATATCCAATTAATATCTGCGAAACAAACCCTGCCCTGGCAAAAGCAATTATCACACAATATGGTGGCCCCAACGGGGAACTGGGAGCCTCCATGCGCTATCTCTCCCAGCGCTATACCATGCCTTACAAAGAGTGTATGGCCGTGCTGACCGATATCGGCACAGAGGAATTGGGACATTTTGAAATGATTGCAACCATCGTGCATCAATTGACCCGTAATATGTCCATGGAACAACTCAAAGCCGCAGGATTTGAGGACTATTATGTGGATCATACCCTGGCGCTCTGGCCGCAGGCGGCGTCCGGAACCCCGTTTTCCGCCGCGATGTTCCAGTCTGTCGGGGATCCCATTACGGATTTGATGGAGGATATGGCGGCAGAGCAAAAAGCCCGTACCACTTACGATAATATCCTACGTCTGTCCGCAGACTCCCCTGATGTCACCGACGCCATCCGTTTCCTCCGTGCCCGCGAAGTTGTACATTTTCAACGTTTCGGTGAAGCACTCCGGATCGTGCAGGAACATCTGGATTCCAAAAATTTCTATGCC
>CARDPF010000224.1 GCA_948960675.1 uncultured Eisenbergiella sp. | reverse complement strand
AGCACCCAGAAGCTTCACGCCAGAGGTCCTATGGGATTAAAGGAACTGACCACTTACAAATATGCGGTCAGGGGCAGCGGCCAAATCCGGGTTTGAAATTTGGGGCTCTTTTACGGCCATGGTCAGGGAAGGAAATCGTGGGATTTGTGTTTGCATGAGAGGGCAGCACAGAAATGGAGGAAAAGATGAGTCAATTGATGGAACGTTTTTTCAGGTATGTAAAAATGGACACCCAATCCATGGATGGGCAGGCGTGTTTTCCCAGTACGGAAAAGCAAAAAGAACTGGGCAGGCTGCTTTTTCAGGAACTGACCCGGATGGGGGCGTCGGATGTGGTGTTTGACGAAGAATACGGTTATGTGTATGCTACAATTTTGTCGAATTTGGAAAATAAAGACGTGCCGGTAATCGGTTTTATTGCCCATATGGACACCTCCCCGGCGGTCAGCGGCAGCCAGGTAAAACCCCGTATCGTGGAAAACTATCCGGGAGGGGACATTGTTTTAAACAGGGAACTGGGCATTGTGCTGTCCGCCGCAGAAAACCCGGAGCTTTCACAGTTTGTGGGAAAAAGCCTGATTGTGACGGACGGAACTACCCTGCTTGGCGCAGACGACAAGGCGGGCGTTGCAGAGATTATGGAGATGGCGGAATTTTTCCTGACCCATCCGGATGTCCCCCACGGTACGATACGCATCGGCTTTACGCCGGACGAGGAAGTGGGACAGGGCGTGGATCATTTTGATGTGGAAGGCTTTGGGGCGGATTTTGCCTATACTGTGGACGGCGGCGACCTTGGCGAATTGGAGTATGAAAATTTTAACGCCGCAGGGGCGAAGCTGACGGTGAACGGATACAGCGTACATCCCGGCAGTGCAAAAAACAAAATGCGTAACGCCGTGCTGCTTTCGCAGGAATTTCAGGGCCTTTTGCCGGTGCATGAAAACCCGGCGTCCACGGAAGGCTATGAGGGATTTTTCCATCCGGATGCCATAAAGGGTTCCGTGGAGAAGGTGGTGGTGGATTACATTATCCGTGACCATTCCAAGGAAAAGTTTGCGCAAAAGAAGGCGCTGTTCCAAAAATGCGCGGACTTTTTGAATGAAAAGTACGGTGCGGAAATTTTTACCGTGGAAATCAGGGACAGCTACTATAACATGAAGGAAAAAATCCTGCCCGAAAATGCCCATCTGATCGAAAACGCCCAAAAAGCGATGGAGATGGCGGGGGTGGAGCCTAAGATTGTTCCCATCCGGGGAGGGACCGACGGCGCAAGGCTTTCCTTTATGGGGCTGCCCTGTCCCAATCTGTGTACCGGGGGACTCAATTTTCACGGGCGGTTTGAATACGCCTGTGTCGAGTCCATGGAAAGCTGCGTGGAAATTCTGAAAAACATTGTGGGGCTATATGCGTAAGAGACAAAACAGAAAGATGAAAGATGGATTCCTATTTTAATTTAAAAAATATTACGACAGAAGAATTAAAGAATGTAGACTTGGACAGGGTCAATGTCAACTGCAGTCCGCCTGATTTTGAGCCACAGCGCCAATATTATTTTATGGCAAAGTGCAGGCAGATTGTGGCGTCTAAGAGAGAACGTCTCGGACGTCCGTTATATGCGTGTATTCAGACCTTCGGCTGCCAGATGAACGCCAGGGATTCCGAGAAGCTTTCCGGGATTTTGGGGCAGATCGGTTATGTGCTGACGGACAGCGAGGAGGCGGATTTTGTCTTGTACAATACCTGTACGGTGCGGGATAACGCCAACCAGAGGGTTTACGGCAGACTGGGTTTTTTAAACAGTATGAAAAAGAAAAACCCGGGTAAAAAGATTGCGCTGTGCGGCTGCATGATGCAGGAACCTACAGTGGTTGAAAAGCTCAAAAAAAGCTACCGGTTTGTGGATCTGATTTTTGGTACCCATAATCTGTATAAGTTTGCGGAGCTTCTATGTGGAATGTGGGAAGAAAAAGGCATGTTTATCGACATTTGGGAGGGGACGGATAAGATCGTGGAGGATTTGCCGGTGGAACGCAAATATCCCTTTAAATCCGGCGTAAACATCATGTTTGGCTGTAATAATTTCTGCAGCTATTGCATTGTCCCTTATGTGCGCGGCCGGGAGAGGAGCCGGAGGGCAGCAGATATTTTGTCAGAGATCCAAAGGCTTTCTAATGACGGCGTGAAGGAAGTCATGCTTCTTGGGCAGAATGTGAATTCATACGGCAAAAACCTGGAGAATGCCCTAAGCTTTGCACAGCTTCTTGCGGAGGTGGAAAAAGTGGAGGGCATTGAGAGGATCCGTTTTATGACGTCCCATCCCAAGGATCTTTCCGATGAACTCATTGCGGTGATGAAGGGATCCCAAAAGATCTGCCGTCATCTGCATCTTCCCCTGCAGTCCGGTTCCACCCGGATTTTGGAGCGGATGAACCGGCGTTATACAAAGGAGCAGTACCTTGCACTGGCCGAAAAAATCAGGAGGGAGATTCCGGATATTTCCCTGACCACGGATATTATCGTGGGTTTTCCCGGGGAAACGGCTGCGGATGTGGAGGAAACCATTGACGTGATCCGTAAGGTAGGGTTTGACAATGCCTTCACGTTTATTTACTCCAAACGGACAGGAACGCCTGCCGCCGCCATGGAAGACCAGGTGGAAGAAGCGGTGGTCAGGGAAGGCTTTGACCGGGTGTTAAAGGCCGTGCAGGATACGGCAAAAAAGCAGGTGGCAAGGCTTATGGGACAGACGCTGCCGGTTCTTGTGGAGGAAGTGGGCGACCGGACGGACGGACAGGGCGGCCTGCTGCTGTGCGGGAGGCTGTCCAACAATACCCTCGTACATTTTCCGGGGCATCCTTCCCTGGTCGGCAAAATCGTGGACGTTACGCTGGAGGAATGCCACGGGTTTTATTATACCGGACGGCGGGCAGGGGCGGCTGCGGAAACGGGGAGGCTTGTCTGAATGTTACGGATGAGGCATTTTCTAAAAAAAGCATACCTTTTCTGGAAACAGCGGATGCAGGCCATGACGCTGTTTGAGAAAATGCTTTTTTTCTACATTATTATTTTGTGTGTTCCGACGCTGCTGATCGGAACCTTCTATATCAGGAGTTTAAGCCGGAGGCTGGATTGGGAGTACCAAAAGGGCAGGGAAGAGAGACTGGAGCAGGGCCGGGTCTCCATTGAGAATGCAATGTTGAATGTGTCTTCCTGCATGAATGTCTTTCAGTATGATTCCAGCCTGCTGCAGTATGTGGAGGAATATGACTTTTCAACGGCGGAAGGGGCGGTAATGTGGATGGAGGATGTGCATCCGGCGTTTCGGCAGATCAATACCGCGTTCGCCGACTTTTCCAGGATCTGTGTCTGGCGGCTTAACGAGAGTAGGTATAACGATCCCCGGTTTGTTTTGAATGCATCGGAAAATAGCGATTTTGAAAATATAGGCACCATGAATTACAAATCGGTAAAACTTTTTTTGGACAGTAGCGGACAGAGTACAAGCTGTAGGATTTACCGGGCGCTGTTTAACACATCGGGTTTTCATATGGTTGGCTATGCGGAAGTGGACTGTGATTTTGAATATCTGTTTTCTGCGCTTGGTTTTTTGCAGGAAGATGAAATGCTGCTGCTAAGGCATGGAAAAACCGAATGGCAGGTGCAGGTCAGTCCGCTGGGAAGGCTTTATCTGGAGCCATTTGACGGAAAGGTAGGCGGGCATCTTTACCGGACTTCCACTACGGTGGATTCCCTGGAGATAGAACTGCAATATTATTATCCCGGCCTGACCGTTTACTCAGATTCCTCACTGGTTTCCATCGTGGTGGGCACGATCCTGCTCTTTGCATTCTTTACGGCGGTTTACTATACATTTTATATGTCCATTACCAAACGTGTCACAAAGTTGACGGAACATATGCTGCTTGCTACAGGGGAGAGAATGCAGTGCTATAAGGATGATCCGAACGGGGATGAGATCGGAACCATGGTACGCGTTTATAACAAGACCGTGGACAGGGTCAATCATTTGATTGATGAAAATGTCCAAAAAGAGAGATTGGCGAACCAGGCACAGTATTATGCCATGCAGTCCCAGATACAGCCGCATTTTTTATACAATACGCTGGAGAATATAGACATGCTGATTGAGGTGGGGGAGAATGAGAAGGCCTCCGGTATGATGGCTGTTTTTGGAAAAATCCTGCGGTATAATCTTTCCAGGCATCAGGAACTGGCGACGGTGGAGGAGGAGATTTGCCATATCGAAGATTATTTAAAGCTGTATTCCTTCCGGATGGGGGATGACTTCCGCTATCGCATTGAAATGGAGCCGGATTGCAAAAATGTAGTGTGCCCTTATTGCATGATGCAGCCGGTGGTGGAAAACTGTTTCAAGCATGGTTTTAAGCATGTGGAACGTGAGCGTTGGGTTCATGTGAGGGCGCGGTATGAGAAGGATGCCGTCTGGATTGAGGTGGAGGACAACGGCTTAGGCATCAGCCCAAAGCGTCTGCAGGAGGTAGAAGACAACCTGAAAAAAAGAAAAGGGCAGGAGGAGCCGTCGGGGAGAACGGTAGGGCTTGATAATGTGAATGAAAGGATCCGGCTTTTGTGCGGGGCGGGATCAAAACTCCAGATTCACATGAAGGAACAGGGGTGTCTGGTAAGAATTATTATTAAAACCTGATGGAGGGAGGGGTGGGCATGGTACTTCGGATTCTTATAGTGGACGATGAAAGATTGATTCTGATGGGTTTGAAGGCGTGCATAGAAAAAATACAGGATGTGGATTGCCAGGTTCGGACAGCCGTAAACGGTAAGCAGGCGTTTGAAATGCTGGAGATCGAACCGGCGGATCTGATGATCACGGATGTGGAAATGGACGGGGGTACGGGACTGGAATTGATCGAGAAAGTCAGGAGTAGGAATTTGTGCCGCCATTTTATGATCCTTTCCGGCTACGATAAATTTGAATATGCCCGGACGGCACTCCGGCTTGGAGTGGAAGACTATCTGCTAAAACCCGTGGATAAGGATGTCCTGAGGAAGAATATCAGCAGAATTGCCAAAGAGAAAGGAAAGGCAGGGGAGCTGGAACTGATGAAGCCTTACACCGTATACTTTCCGCATCTTACAGGCGACATGGTTCCACCCTCCCTGAAAAAAAGTGTGGATTTCATTGAGATCGGAAGAGCGTCGTGTAGGGAAAGAGTGTAGATCTCGGTGGTC
>CARDPF010000223.1 GCA_948960675.1 uncultured Eisenbergiella sp. | reverse complement strand
ATCTACACTCTTTCCCTACACGACGCTCTTCCGATCTAAAGGATACCGACATTCCCATCCGGGATATCGCTTCTGCCTGCGGTTACACAAGCAATTCCTCCTTTCACCGCAGCTTCCGGCGCTACCAAAACTGCACACCATCCACATACCGCAGTCTTTGCAGCCACCGCATGTAAACGGTTCCCTGCTGCCTTTATTCCTTGGTCGCGCCCAGGGTCACACCCTTGACAAAGTATTTTTGCATAAACGGATAAACCACCAGAATCGGCACGGACGCCACAATCGTCACTGCCGCACGGATGGAGGTGGGCGTAACCGTATTGGCCATCTGCTGCCCGTTTCCGAAAATGCTGGAATTGTCCCGCCCGGACTGCATGGCGGAGGACAAAAGCTTCATCATCTCATACTGCAGGGTTGTCAAATGATCCGCACCAGAGGCATACAAAAAGGTATCGAACCATTGGTTCCAGGCGCCCACTGCACACCACAGCGCCACGGTCGCCAATACCGGTTTTGAGCAGGGAAGTACAATCTGCCAATAGCAGCGGAAATGTCCCGCCCCGTCCACCATTGCCGCTTCCGTGAGACTGTCCGGAAGGGACTGCATAAAGGACTTGATCACAATAATGTTGTACACGCTTACCAGTCCCGGCACTATATAAACCGCAAAACTATTCAGCATTCCCAGATCCTTGATCAAAAAGTAGGTGGGAATCAGCCCTGCGGATATATACATGGTCACAAGAAAATAAGCGGTGATGGCCTTTCTGCCGAGCAGTTCCCTGCGGGACAATACATAAGCGATCATGGAACCCACCAGCACACCCAGCACCGTGGATATCACGGTACGCAGCACCGAATTGACAGCTGCCGTCCCCATGAGCTTATTTTTAAATACGGATTCATAGCTGTAGGTGGAAAAGATTCGCGGAAACAGCGTAATACCGCCCCGCAGCGTATCCTGTGCGTCATTAAAGGAAACAGCCACCGTATTCCAGAACGGATAGATCATGACGATAATCACAAAAAGCATGATGATTCCGTTGACCACATGAAAAGTCACATCTCCCAGATTGTGCTTTCCAACCCTGATTCTCCAAAAATTCTTCATCTGCTCCCCCTCCTCACATCAGGCTGTTTTCGCCCAGCTTATTGGCGATGGCATTGGTCCCAAAGACGAGAAACAGGGAAATGACAGATTTAAAAATACCTGCAGCCGTCGCCAGGGAATAGTTACCGATGCTCATACCGTATTTCAGGACAAAAATATCAATGGTTTGGGATACATCCTGCAAAAGGCCGCTTCCCAAAATGTAGGGCACCTCAAAACTTGCGTTCAACACCCATCCCAGATTCATGATCAGCAGCACTACAATGGTGGATTTGATGCCCGGAAGCGTCACATGCCACATTTTTTGGAAACGGCTTGCCCCGTCCAATTCCGCCGCCTCATACAACGCCTGGTCAATTCCCGAAATGGCCGCTATATAAATGATGGAATTCCATCCCGTTTCCTTCCAGACATTGGAAAACGTTGTCACCCACCAAAAGTATTTCTGTTCCCCCAGCCACAGCACCGGCTTATCGATCAGCCCAAGTCCCATCAGGAAATTATTCACCATACCGTCGTTGGTGGACAGCATATTGGAAACCAGGGAACAGACAATGATCCAGCTCAAAAAGTGCGGCAGGTAGGAAACGGTCTGTGTCAGGCGCTTCATGCCAAGGGACTTAATCTCGTTTAGCAAAAGGGCAAATACAATGGCAAATGCAAAGCTGAATACCAGATTCATCAAAGACATTGCCAGCGTGTTGCGCACACTCCTCCAAAATTCGATGTCCTGAAATAAAAACTGGAACTGCTGCAATCCCACAAAGGGCGACCCGGCATATCCTTTTGCGGGACGGTAATTCTGGAATGCCATAATCCAGCCCCGCAACGGATAATATGAAAAAATAAAGGTATAAATCATACAGGGCACGATCATAAAATACAACGCTTTTTGCCCCGCCATCTTTTTGAATGTAGTCTGAAATTTACGCATGCAAAACTCCTTTCCAATCCCCGCCATACTGCTGTGGCCCCGCATTTCTGTCCCAAAAATAAGAAATCTTTGTCCGGCAGCGACGATTTTAAACAATCTGCGCTGTCGCAATTTCCCATGGCACAAAAGGAGGGAGGGCAAAGCCCTCCCATCCTCCCGTTCTGTTTTACAGCAGCCGGATATGACTTTACTTTTTCATCTTTTCCGCAATCTGCCTGTCGATTTCCGCCTGATAGGAATCCAGATCAATTGTGTTGAATTCTTTTAAGAAATCTCCCCAGATTGATTCGTATTCCGCATCATCCTTTGCCAGGATCAGCCTCGGATAAAATTTCATCGTCACATCGGTAATCTTCGTATTGGCAACCGCCGCCGGGCTTCCGTCCTCTAAGGACATGGCCCATACCGGGTAATAGGGCTCCCGGACAACCGGATCCGAGAAAATTTCCGCCGGATACTTAATGCCGTAGCCTTCCAGGAATTTTTTGTCATAATCGGACTGGGATGCCAGATATTCGTCAGGGGATTCCCCTGTACCACAGGGCATGCCGTCGGAAGTATATGTTCCCTGCCATTTCGGGCAATAGTTCCAAAGCGTAAGCCCGGTCTCATCCCGCTTTTTGGCCGTATCGTACACAATGGCGCGCCTCTCTGCCGTCAGGGCCTTGCCGCCGTCCTCTGTCTTTACCCAATCGGTTCCTTCTTCGCCCCACTGCAGATAATCCTGTACTTCCCTCTGGCAGAGCCAGTCAAAAAACCGCAGCAAGCGCTCAGGATTTTCACAGTTCACCGTGATACCTACGCCGTTGGTACCTGTGGGAATTCCGTTGGACTTATCCAGATAGCCGTCCTTTACGCCCGGGTTGGTGATAGGCACCGCCACATAGGTGCGTTCATACTTGCCGTCCGCTTTCAAAAGATCCTGCGCACTCTGGAAATTCCAGTTCTGGTCATAAAAGCCCAGCACTGCGCCCGTTGTAATTTTGGAAATATACTGGTCATAATTCTGGGTAAAAGTTTCCGCCTCAATTACGCCCTTTAAATATTCCTCATTCAGCTTTTTGTAAAAGTCAAACGCCGTGTCGCTGATCTGGAAGAACGAAGTCTCAAAAGTATTCTGGTCTACGAATATCGCCCCGTCGTTGCCTGCTCCCAAAAGATTCTGTGCGGGATTTAACAGCGCCCAGTTTCTCCATCCATCCGCCAAAATTTCAAAACCGGTAGTCTTTACACCGTCAATTTCGGGATGCTTTTCCATATAATCTTCTATTACCTTAAAATATTCGTCAAGGGTCTTGATTTGGGGATATCCCGCCTCCTCCAAAACTGCTTTCTGGATGTAAAATCCGATGCCACACTCGAAGGGAGGGGCCACCTGCGTCACATCGTTCTGGAACGCGCCATAGATTTCCATGTTGTACACATGTCCGTCCGCCTGTGTCAGGTATTTGAGGACACCCTTATACATACTGTTCAAATTGGGATATTTGGGGATCTCATCCTCCAGCGGGATGAATGCACCCGCATCCATCAGCTTGGTCGCGGCATCACCGGCAAAAATAACGTCCGGATAGTCTCCGCCCGCGATCATAACGCCCAGCTTCTGGTCCAGATCGCCCACCAAAAATTCAAATTTTAATGTCACGCCCGTCAATTCCGTAATTTTTTTGATAACCGGATTGTCATCCGCAGGCGCCACACCGGGATCCCGCACAAAAAACGTATAGGTAATCGGATCGTCTGCATCCTCCATGGGAACCAGCCCACCGTAATTACCGGATGCCGCGTCCGCGCCTGCCCCGGTATCCTCCTGTCCGGCATCCTCTTTTGCCGCCGTCTCCTCCTGCGCGTCATCCGCCTTATCGTCGGCCTTTACAGCCGTTGATTCCGGCTGCCCTGCTGTCTGGGAACTGGCATTATTGCCGCATGCCGCCAGAGACATTACCATGCCTGCCGCCAGAAACATCGCGCCTAGTTTCTTTGCCTTCATATTGTTTCCTCCCTTTCCAGAACCTTATCTGCAAGTTCTTAACGATATTATACGAAAAGGGAGGCATTATTTCATTCCCAAAACAGGTGCAAAAATTCCGATTTTTACACCTGCCTTTTCCCAATTATTGCCTTTTTGTCATTTATTGCTTTCCCGTTCCGACATTTTCCTATATTCCAGCGGGGAACAGCCTACCAGCTGCGTAAAGCGGGATACAAAATATTTGCTCTCCGCAAAACCCGTCTGCCCCGCAATTTCATAAATCAGCTTATCGGTGGTACGCAAAAGCCTCTTGGCCTCTTCAATCCGCAAATCATTTACATATTGCTTTAAGCTCTTGCCGGTCAGCTTTTGAAAACTTCTTCCCAGGTAAGCGGGATTGAGATAAAACCGGTCCGCCACCGATTTTAAGGTAATCGGCTCCATAAAATGACGTTCCACCCACGCAACCACCTGCTCTCCCATACCCTGTCCCAACGCACGGCCCTTGTTTTCCATGCAGGAAAAGACCTGTTCCCACAGCATCCGGCTCCAGTCCGGATAGGTAAAATAGCAGGGCATATCCCTCCAGTCAAAGGGCTGTAAATCAACCTCTATCCCTTCCTTCTTACACAAATCCGTCAGGCTGTAATAAAGCCTGTACCCAAGTTCCTGCAAAAACACGATATTCAGCTTTTTTTCACAGACGTCTTTATCCATACACATAAAAGTTGTTTTAAGCTTCTCCCGGTCTTTGTCCAAAATCGCCCTTTTCATCTCTTCCAGATAAGACTCTTCTCCCTCCAGCCTGTGCTCGCATTCTGCCTGTCCGTCAAGCCGGCTGCTTAGCAAAATTTTTTCCTCTTCCCAAAATACCTTTGTCAGCATCCGGTACAGATGGGTATCATGGTCATTGCGGAATGTACTTTCCGGATTTTCAAAAAGCATATCGTCAAATAATAAAGCGCAATCCACCCCCTCCTTCTTCAGATGGTGCAGCAAATGCCTCCCGAACAGGGTCACGCTTTCCTGATACTCCTGCAGCGCCCCGGGCGCCATCAAATAGCTGACCACGCTGCCCCGGTTCCTGCAAAACGCTGCTTCCGCGCCGGGGAGGCGCGCCTGTATGGTCTCCCTGACAATCCGGTATCCCTCCTCATTTGCCGCATCGCTTTGCAAAATTACGCAGTGGAGCATCCGAAAGCCCCGCAGGCGGTTCCTGTCCCC
>CARDPF010000222.1 GCA_948960675.1 uncultured Eisenbergiella sp. | reverse complement strand
CAGGGGTGTCCGGCCTGCAAAAGGCTCTGCCTTCCCCGCCCGTTGGCACGCCCCCCAAAACCCGTGGCTTAACTAAGTGACATTGATTCACGGGTATGGGAACATGGTACAAGGGTGAGGGCGGTTTTTGCGTAGCAGAACTTGGGATAATGCCCCGAATCGGTTACTATGAGCGGCCCCGGACCGTGAATCGTAACAAGAAGACGGCTGAACTGTTACTTGAAAAAAAGTGGTTTTGCGTATACAATAGGAGAAAATACAGGGAGTGCGGGGGGACGAAGGTGAAAGAAGACAGGCAGATTGTGAGGGATACATGGAATATGGCGTGGCCCGCCATATTGGAGTCCTTTTTCTCGGCTTTTGCCGGGCTGGTGGATTCTTTTATGGTCAGCACCATGGGGGCCTATTCGGTGGCGGCGGTGGGGCTGACTACACAGCCCAAGTTCATAGGACTGGCCCTGTTTTTTGCGACGAATGTGGCGGTATCTGCGCTGGTTGCCAGAAGGAAAGGGGAAGGGAAGCGCAGGGATGCCAACAGTCTGACGCTTACCAGTGTATGCTTTGTGGCGGTGATGGCAGTGGTCATCAGCATTTTGATGGTAACACTTGCGGATCCTATCCTGCGGTTTTGCGGTTCCACGGTGGAGACGCATGCCAGTGCGGTAGCTTATTTTCAGATCATTATGGGGGGAATGATCTTTAACTGCCTGCAGATGGTCATTAACGCCGCGCAGCGTGGGGCAGGCAACACTAAAATTACAATGCGTACCAACGTAACCTCCAATGTGATTAACATTATATTTAATTATTTGCTGATCGGAGGGCATTTGGGCTTTCCTGCATTGGGGATTCACGGGGCGGCACTTGCCACGGTACTGGGCACGGTGGTAGCGTGTGTGATGAGCGTTTTATCCATTTATAAAAAGGATAATTTTATCAGCATTCCTTTGATGCTGGAGGAAAAAATCCGCCCGGGTCTGGCGTCTCTGCGCCGCCTTTTGGGTGTGGGCTACAGTGTTTTTTTTGAGCAGATTCTGATGCGCGTGGGCTTTATGATGACTTCCCTGATGGCGGCACACCAGGGAAACGATGCAATGGCGGCCCATCAGGTGGCAATGAATATTATGGGGTTGTCTTTTTCCTTCGGGGACGGTCTGCAATCGGCGGCGGTGGCTTTGATCGGCAGAAGTTTGGGGGAAAATGATCCCGAATTGGCAAAACGGTATGGGAGCACATGCAGAAAAGTGGGGGCAATCATATCCGCCATACTGTCGGTTCTCTATTTCTTCGGTGCGCGGCCGCTGTATAGTCTCTTTTTTGCGGAAAGGCAGATTGTGGATATCGGTGTGGGAATCATGCGGGTCATTATATTTATCGTTATTTTGCAGATTTCCCAGGTCATTTACATGGGATGCCTGCGGGGAGCGGGAGATACGCTATACACGGCGGTTGCGTCTACGATCAGTGTGACCGTAATGCGGACGCTGGTTTCATGGCTTGGCTGTTACGTGTTTGGGCTGGGAATTATCGGCATTTGGCTGGGAGTCGTGGCGGATCAGCTGTCCCGTTTCCTGTTTGCCTCCATACGATTCCGGATGGGAAAATGGACGCAGATCAAAATATGACGAAAAAAGGGAATCAGTGCCGCTTGTGCGGCAGAATGTGAGGAGATATGATCAGTAGAAAGGAAGAGGAACAATACGGTTCACCACTTTGGGTGGCGCCGGTCATTGTATTGGCAGTCCTGCTTTTGCTGGTGATTATTGTTGGGGGCGGGCTGCTTTTATGGATGCCCCAGGGCAGCAGGCCCAAGCTGGGAGAGGGGGAATTTGGCGTCAGCCTTTTGGGGGAGGAGATGACACTGAGCTGGCCCCAGCCTTCCAATGCGGATGCGGTGCGGATTTTCTGGTGGAACGGTGATTCACAGTCCTATGATTTGTATGGGGAATTTGCACAAAATTCCACCGTGATTACCGGAGTAAAGGACGGGGATGCTTTGCAATTGAAATTTCAGGCGGTCCGGTATGGCAAAAACCTGCTGGGTCAGGACCGGGAGAGCGTCAGCAAAAGCGAGGAAGCGGCAATTGCATTGGTGGAACTGGACTGCCCGGTACTGCAAAAGAGCACTGATCCGGATAGCAAAAGTGTGACACTTGGCTGGAAAGGGGAGGACAAAACCCGGTATGAGTTTTACCGGATGGGGGGGAACGGGGGCTGGGAACAGTTTGCGGAGACCGGTTCCCAGACCTTGACGCTGCATTTCGGGGCGGACGAGGCATTTTCCCTGCCAGACCGGCAGACGCCAATCCGCCTGTGCGCGCGGGCAGTGCGCAGCGGGGAAGGCTGTACCTATTACGGCGCCATGTCGGAGGCCGTTTCGGTGGAACGGGAAGAACTATTGGGGACGGATCCGGCCCTGTCTTTTGAAGCGGTGGGAGAAAACAGGTATATCCTGCGTTGGGAAGAGGCAAAGGGAAATGTCTGTGAACTGCAGCAATGGTCCGAAGCCGGGCAGCAGTGGGAAACGGTGGAAAGCGGGGATTGGTCGCAAACGCCCGCATATGAGACGGACAGGCTGCCGTCCGGCACGGAAGTGCGTTTCCGGGTAATCGGCTATAACGGCCAAGAGCAAAAGGAAGCGGAGGCGTTTGCGGCGGGGCCCAGCGAGGTATCCTTTTGGACGGATATTTCCCCGCTGTACTGTACCGTGTGGCCGGTTGTGCCGGTAGAACTTTTTTCGGATGTACAGGAGAGCGGGACGCTTGACACGGTGGCGGCAGGGGAGGCCCTTTGCGTGCTGGGAGAGCAGGAAGAGCATTTTGCCGTGCGTTACCGGGGGAAGGAAGGATATGTGCGGTCCGGCTATTGTATGATTAACCTGCCGGAATATCTGGGGGAATTGTGCGAGTACAATATCACGAATAGCTATGATTCCATTTTCCGCATACATGAATATGACATACCGGACATCACGGGGACGGTTATTGAAGGCTACGAGACGGTCTGTCTGGAAAACGACGATCTTTTGGTTCCTTATCTGTATCCCTGTGCAAAAAGGCTGGAAATGGCAGCAAAAAATGTGTGGGAGGACGGCTATTGCCTGCGCATATATGATGCGTTTCGGCCCAATGAGGCAACCCGGTATTTGTATGATACTGTAGAAGGGCTCTTGGACACCCCGGTTCCCGGGGAAGAGGAGGACGAAAGCGCAGATAAGCCGGAGGCAGGGGATCTTTTTCCCGAAGAAGGGCGGGAGGAACTTTCCAGATATGAAAAAGCGACCCTGGCAAAGCGGCAAATGGCGCAGGGCAGGCAGGAGCCAAAAGACGAGCCTGATATGGTGCCGGGAAAAGAAACGGATGTAGCGGACGGGCCGGAGGAAGGACTGGAAGCAGGAACGGTGGAAGGGCTGCCGGAGGGGACGCAGGAGGCATGGATTGCGGCCCTTGAGGCAGGGCTTGCACAGGGCCGGGCTTTGGGACTCATTCCCCAGGAAGGGGAGGATGGGACACAGGAGGAACAGCCGGAAGCAGGACAGGAGGAAAATACGGAGCATAAGGAAGGCGTTAAACTGCTGGACTTTCTGATGAGCCTGACCCCGGAGCAGCTGGAAAGTTTTGCCATGGGCAATTATATCCCCGGAATGGAAAATATTGTTTTAGGGGAAGAAGGGCCTACTTATCTGGATATTATGACGGACGGGAGGTTTAAGCTTTCTGCTTTTCTGGCCGCCGTGACTTCCGCCCATAACCGGGGAATTGCGCTGGATTTGACGCTGGTGGACCGGGGAACGGGTGGTGAACTGCCCATGCAGTCCCCGATGCATGATTTGAGTTGGAATTCGATATTATCGCTGAATAACGAGAATGCAAAGCTGTTGTCGGAGTATATGCTGGAGGTGGGATTTAGGGGGCTGACCTCGGAATGGTGGCATTTTCAGGATGACGAGACAAGGGAGGCTTTGCAGCTGAACTCCTATCTGGCCAAAGGGGTATCCGTTGAAGGCTGGAAAAAGGATGATACGGGATGGCGGTACCGTTTGGAGGACGGCAGCTACCTAAAAAATACGACGGAAGCTGTGGAAGGGGAAATGTGTAGTTTTGATGCGGACGGATATGTGCGCTGACATATACAAAAAGAATGGGACGGGAGCATTCCGGAGGATGGGAATGCTCCCGTCCCATTGTGCGGCAATTTTAGTGGGTACGGGACAGCTTATTATGTCAGGGGAGTAGGCGGACAAAAGACACTTGCCTTGGAGCAAATGCAGACTTTGCCAAAAGCGGGTAGGGAATCCCTGCTTTACATGCAGGGGTCTCGGTTAAAAAACTGTTACGAAGATGCACACACAAAACGCGATAAAGTCGCGTTTTGGTGCGTAAAGCCCTCGCAAAATCGCGCACAAGGCACGATTTTGACTTCGCGGGATTATGGCTGAACTATAATATAAAAAGAACAAAAGTTCGGTTCACATCTGTACAAATGAAGGAATTTGTGGTAAGCTAATCAAAGGCTTACAGTGGGACTGCGGGGCATTTAATTCTTGCAGCATTTGTCAACTGCCTGTGCAAGCACGGCTGCACTTTTGTTCCGGTTTGTCCTAAACAAGCGCCAATGGCGTTTGGGATATAAGTAAAATTCTGAAAAGCAGAAGATGCGCCAAGACGAATAATTGGCTTATGGGAATCCTTTTCGACATAGAATCGGAGGTGGCTTTTTCGTGCAAAATGAACGAAGAACGTTCATGGAACGAAAAATCTTTAAACTTCACAGTGAATATCAGACCATTGGCGACCAGCCGCAGGTCATGGAAGCGTAGGTCAGAAGGGTTCAGGAAGGCAACCAATTCCAGACTATGTCTGGGGTTACAGGATCCGGCAAGACCTTTACAATGGCAAATGTGGTACAGCAGCTTAATAAATCCACTTTGGTAATAGCGCACAATAAAATACCGGTGGCTTAATTATATGGTGAGTTTAAAGGGTTTTTCCCTGAGAACGCAGTGGAGTATTTTGTCTCCTAATTTGGGGACAGGGTGAAAACCGCATTATTTGGTGTTATTTGGTGCTGATTGTACCGTATTTTGTGGACGGAATAGAGGATTATGGACGAAATAACACTAGGTGGACGGGTGGAGTTTGTGACCTGGATTCGTGTAATGTATTATATAACATCATGTGGATGAGGGCTATTATTTTATTTCATGATAAGTATTATGTTATATAATTTGGAGAGGCGGGTGTCTATGCAGGAGCATGAGATTATATTATATCAGTTAGAGGATACAAATGTTTATG
>CARDPF010000221.1 GCA_948960675.1 uncultured Eisenbergiella sp. | reverse complement strand
TTCCAATACAGCCACAGGTTATCCCCTTTAGAATAATCGGTAAGCCATTGCCTGATTGTCACGCAAACGTACCCCCTTCCAGTGCCAATTCCAGTATCCTTGTCAAAAGCTGGGGAAAGGAAATTTGGGCTGCGCGCATCATGCCCGGGTAGCGGCTGTGCTCCGTAAAGCCGGGGATCGTGTTGACTTCATTAAAAACCACCTCCCCGCCGGGCGTCAAAAACATGTCCACACGGGCAAACACACTGCAGCCCAGCGCCCGGTAAATCACCTTTGCAATCTTCTTGATCTCCTCCGCCCATTTACCGTCAATCCTTGCCGGAACATGGATGGCCGAGGTTTTAAGCGTATATTTTTCGGTAAAATCAAAAAATCCTCCTGCAAGTTCTACCTCATCGACCTCCCCGGTGACAAGTTCCCCGGTTCCCAAAACTGCACAGCCCACCTCAAACCCGTCGATGGCCTCCTCCACAATCACCTCCCCGTCATAAGAAAACGCCCGGGAAACGGCCTGCATAAGCCCTTCCTCTTCCTCCACCTTTGTCACCCCGAAGGAAGACCCAGCCCGCACCGGCTTGACATACACCGGATATCCTGTATCCCTTGCAAACGCAAACAATTCCTGCCGGTTAAATCCGCGCAAAAACGTCCTCCCCTTGGGCACACGCACCCCCACTGCCGATACCAGCCTGTGGGCGCGGTCTTTATCCATGCACAGGGCGCTGGAAAGGGCCCCACACCCCGCCAGGGGAATGCCCGCCAGTTCCACAAGCCCCTGTACCGTACCGTCCTCCCCGTTTTGTCCGTGCAGCACCGGAAACACAATATCCACCGGAAGAAACCCGCCTTTGCCCTCTCCCGTTAAAAGCAGCCGGTGGCTACCCCGATCCAGGGACAGCATGGCCGGTACGCAGTCTTCCCCGTTACACCAAAGATCTTCCTTGATTTTTTGGATGGCTCCCCGAAAGCAGTACCAGCTTCCTTCCCGGGAAATTCCCACCATAACGGGCACAAACCGTTCTTTATCCAGATTTTCCAAGACGGCATATGCCGACTGCAACGACACCGTATATTCCGGGGAGCATCCCCCAAATAGAACCGCCACATGATATTTTTTCATCATTTACTCCATTTCTGCGCTGCCTTGTTGCGCAAACCAGTTTCGTTTTCCGTTTTTTCTTCCCGTTCTACGACAGGCATCCCCTCCGGCAGTGCATAACCGATCCTGCACCGGTTTTGGTACAGCATCCGGTACGCCCCTACCTCTCCTGTCCGGCAGGAAAGCTTTCGCTGCAGCACCTGCGCCTCTTCCCAGACCGTATCCTGCTCCCGGCAATATAAAACCGTACCGTTTTTCACCTGCCAGACAAATTCCGGTTTTTGGTCCGTATCCATTTCCCCTATGATGTGCCTTTCATCAAAAGACAGCCGGATCTGGTAAACGGCATCCGTCTCGTTTTTTACCTTCAAGTCCTTCCATCCTTCCACCACGGCGGCATCCACCCCGGTCAAAGCGTCGCTGGAAGGCTCCGGGAAATCTTTCGCCACGTGGCCATGCCGCTCGATTACCGTCAGCGGCGTATGCAAAAACATCCAGAATAGCAGATTTGTAACCTGACACAGACCGCCGCCCCGCACCGTGGTCAGCTTTCCGTTTACCACCGCCAGCCCGTCCTTATAAGGCGTCGTGCGGTCTGCAAAACGGACCGCCTTCCAAAACGAAAACGTCTCCCCGGGCCTGATCAAAAGCCCGTCCAGCTTTGCGGCTGCCAGCTTCAAATTATGCACCTTGTTTTCCTGATACACCATGGGAAACCCGGTATCCGTGTTGTACATGGGACATTTGGAACGAAAAACCCGGTAAGGCAAAGCCTCCCCCTGCAATATCCGGCTGTACTGCACACCGTCCCAGCGCATCCCCACATAAAAGCAAAACACCCGCTGCCTCTTCCGAAGGGGCGCCAGCCACGCAAAACGCTGTGTAATCCTCTTTTTTGCCATAAACTTCCCCTTTTCTGCAAAATACTCCAAACGGTGCACACCGCCTTTTGCCCCCCGGCCGCCTGTCCTTTCCTCCCTGGTTCGTCTACGCCGGGTTCCTGTCCCCTCCCCTTTTATGGATGTACCTCCGCACCGTTCCATCTGCAACGCATCAGTTGACTGGCCTGAACCGTTATTTAATCTTAACAAAACAAGGGGGCTTTTATTTTCTTATTTCCTGTTTAAAATTTGAAGATTTTATGAGGAAATTCATACGATTTTATGACTTTTCCATCTTAGTGCCCGTTTGCAAAACAGGCTCCGTGCCAGTCTGCAGCCCTTCCCAAAAAAAATTTACTTTTTTGTGTCTTTTATGGCACTTCGGGGAATATACAAATGTAACAGTTCACTTTGCTTTATATACATAAAGGGAAAAAGATTGAAAATCAAAATTTTCAATCGCAAGATTTGTGTTTGCGCAACAGAGCAGCGCAGAAATGGGGAAAAATCATGAATGAAATTACAAAAGAACAATCCGAAAAATTGACAGACATTGTAATCGCAAATTTGTGCGCGGAACTTTCCAAACGCAACTGGTCGCTAAAAACACTTTCCGACAAGGCCGACCTGCCCTATGAATCCGTCAAAAAGCTGGTTAACGGAAAAATCCGCAAACCCTCCCTCATCAGCCTCTGGCAGGTTTCCAATGCGCTGGGCTGTTCCCTGGACAAACTGACCGGACGGCATCACCCCTCCGACGAAGCCTTCCGCCAGATTGCAAAGGGAACCTCGGAAATTTACCGCATTTTGGAAAACATCGACGCCCTCTCCCGTAATGCCTTATAAACCGGCGTTCACTGCTGCGCCACCGCACAGGGAAGCAGTACGACAAAGCGGACGCTTTCATCCGCGCTTTCGGCGTGGATGGAACCTCCGTGCAATTCCACGATTTCCTTGGCGATGGCCAATCCAAGCCCCGCGCCGCCGGTAGCGGTGGCCCGGGAACCGTCCACCCTAAAAAATTGATCAAATAAACGCGACAGTTTTTCCGGGGGGATGGTTTTTCCCGCATTTTGCACGCAAATCTGCACATTATCCCCCATCCGTTCCAAAGACAAAAACACCTCCGTGTCCGGATAGGCATAGCCTGCCGCGTTGCGGATCAGATTGTCGAACACCCGCTCCAGTTTGTCCGGATCACACACCGCTTCCACATTCTTTTCGATATCCGTCCGCCAGCCCAGCCTGCTTTGTGCCAGGATCGGCTCAAATTCGCTGACCAGCTGTTCCAGCATCCGGCTCAGGTTGACGCGTTCCATCTCCAAAGAAATCGCCGCCAGGCTAAAACGGGTCATATCAAAAAATTCATAGAGCAGTTCCTCCAGCCTTCCGGCCTTCTCCAGCGCAATCCCCACATAGCGTTCCCTGAGCTTGTCGGAAATCTGCGGTTCGTCCCGAAGCAGCGTCAGATAGCCGATCACACTGGTGAGCGGTGTTTTCAAATCATGGGCAAGATACACCAAAAGATCGTTTTTGCGCTGTTCGGCCTCCTTTACCTGCATGGCATGGTAACGTGCCTGCTCCCGGACCAGATTCAGTTCATCCTGCACATGCTTCATGGCAGGGGGCAGAAGAACCGGCTCCTCTGTGGACTTTGACAATTTCTCCGCCGCCAGGACAATCTCATCCAGATAGCGCAGGGGTTTTGCAAAAAAATAGTAAGTTACCATTCCCCATCCCGTCAAAAAAAGCAGGCCGCCGAAAAAAAGCAAATAATCCCGTACCCAGTCCCTAAACGCCCGGATGGGGGCAAATTCGATTCCGGACAGAACGTCCCATGCCAAAACGCAAAAGAACACAAAGGCTATTGCGAACACTATAAGGGCAAACACATACTGCAGCAAAGTCTGCCGGGCAATTTGGCCCCTATGCCGGTTTCTGTTTTTGATAAAGCCAAGCCAGGTCTTACTCAATGGTATATCCCACCCCCCAAACCGTTTTGATATACTTTGGCCGGCGCGCCGGTTCCTTCATCTTCTCCCTAAGTCTTGCGATATGCGCCATCACCGTATTGTTTTGATCCAGATATTTTTCTTTCCATACGGCCTCAAACAACTCCTCGGAGGAAACCACCCGCCCCCGGTTTTCGCACAGATACCATAAAATGGAAAATTCCATCGGAGTCAGGGCAAGTTCTTTTCCGTCCAACGTACATTTGTGGCAGTCTTTTTGCATATAAAGCCCCCGGACATCCATTTCTTTTGCCGCCTGCCCCAAGGGCTGCATCACATTGTAACGCATATACCGGCGCAGCTGCGTTTTGACCCTCGCCACCAACTCCAGGGGGTTGAACGGCTTTGTGATATAGTCGTCCGCCCCCTGCGTCAATCCCGTGATCTTGTCCACATCCTCCGACTTGGCCGTCACCATGATAATGGGGAAATAGTGGGACTGCCTGATTTTACGGCACAGACTAAACCCGTCCATATCCGGCAGCATAACGTCCAAAACAGCCAGATCCACCTCTTCCCTTTCCACGCAACATAACGCTTCCTCTGCATTGTAAAATTTAAAAACCTCAAAACCGTCCGACGTCAGGTAAACCTCTATGAGATCCGCGATTTCTTTTTCGTCGTCCACCACCAAAATTTTTTCCTGCACGTCCGGTTCCTCCTTTTCCTTAGACTGCCCTGCCCCTTTCGGGGGATATATAGAGCCTACCCATTTATATATCGGCAAAAACTGGTTCATTTTTACCAGAAATGCACATAAACTACGCATTCCGTGAGAACATGATACAAGGGTGAGAGGCGGTATTTTCCTTAATGACTATTTATACATATCTTGAAGCGCAAAGTCGGATATGATATAATTCAACCCGACAAATCGAAGTTTGCATATTTGGAGAAGGGAAATGAATGTTTCGTTATTCTCAAATCAATACCTTGTTCGAAAGATGCGTGCCGATGATGTAGCGGAAGTATACACATTATGCTATAAAAACAGTTTATACTATCAATACTGTCCACCGTTTGTATCAGAACAGAGCATTATGAATGATATGAATGCGCTCCCACCCAACAAAGAAATGTGCGATAAGTATTATCTGGGATTTTATGATGGGGAAAAACTGATTGCTGTGATGGATTTCATCATGGCCTACCCGGATGAATTAACAGCCTTTATTGGATTTTTTATGACGGATGTGTCCATACAGAATACTGGAACAGGGAGCAAGATTATCAATGACCTGTGTGCTTATTTATTCCGTATTGGGATGGCGAATGTCCGCCTTGGTTGGGTAAAAGGGAATCCTCAAGCAGAACATTTTTGGCACAAAAATGGTTTTA
>CARDPF010000220.1 GCA_948960675.1 uncultured Eisenbergiella sp. | reverse complement strand
GGGGGCCTGTATGGTTTACAGATGCAGGACCCTTTCGCGGATTTCCTGTGTGCGGCCCTGGTTCCAGAATTGGGTGCCGATATAGCCGCAGGTTCTTCTGGCCACATTCATTTTATTCTGGTCGCGGTTTCCGCATTTGGGGCATTCCCACACCAGCTTGCCGTCCGTATCTTCCACGATGCCGATCTCGCCGCTATAGTTACAGCACTGGCAGTAGTCGCTTTTGGTGTTTAACTCCGCATACATAATGTTGTCGTAGATAAAACGGATCACCTGCAGTACCGCAGGAATATTATCCTGCATGTTGGGAACTTCCACATAGCTGATCGCGCCTCCGGTGGACAGAGACTGGAACTGCGCTTCCAGGGCCAGCTTGGAAAAAGCGTCGATCGGTTCCGACACGTGTACATGGTAGCTGTTGGTGATGTAAGCTTTATCGGTTACGCCCTCTATGATCCCGAAACGTTTTTGCAGGCATTTTGCGAATTTGTAGGTGGTGCTTTCAATCGGGGAGCCGTAAATGGAAAACTTGATATTGCTTTCCAGCGTCCATTTATCGCAGGCGGCGTTCATATATTTCATAACGTCCAGCGCAAAAGGGGTTGCCTCCGGATCGGTATGGGACTTGCCGGTCATATATTTGACGCATTCATAGAGACCGGCGTAGCCGAGGGAGATGGTGGAATACCCGCCATACAAAAGTTTGTCGATGGTTTCGCCCTTTTTGAGCCGCGCAATGGCTCCGTACTGCCATAAAATCGGGGCGGCATCCGAGAGGGTTCCCTTTAACCGGTCATGGCGGTACATCAGCGCGCGGTGGCACAGGTCAAGCCTCTCGTCGAAAATCTTCCAGAATTTGTCCATATCCCCACCGGAGGAGAGGGCCACATCCACAAGATTGATGGTGACGACACCCTGGTTAAAGCGGCCGTAAAAACGGTAATTGCCGTTTTCGTCCTTCCAGGGGTTTAAGCAGCTTCTGCAGCCCATGACGGGGAAGCAGTTGCCTTCCTTCAATTCCTTCATCTTTTTCTCGGAAATATAGTCGGGCACCAGCCGTTTGGCCGTACACTTGGCTGCCAGTTCCGTCAGGTAAAAATACGGTGAGCCTTCTGTTATATTGTCTTCCTCCAACACATAGATGAGCTTGGGGAAAGCGGGGGTAATCCACACGCCCGCCTCGTTCTTGACGCCCTGGTAGCGCTGCTTTAAGGTCTCCTCGATGATCAGGGCCAGATCCTTTTTCTCCTGCTCATTTTTCGCCTCATTTAAATACATGAAGACCGTAAGGAAAGGAGCCTGGCCGTTGGTGGTCATCAAAGTAATGATCTGGTACTGGATGGTCTGGACACCCTTGGTAATTTCACGGTGCAGGCGGCTTTCCACAATTTCGGAAATCTGTTCGTCTGTGGCGTGGGTGCGCAGTTCCCCGATTTCCTCCAGCACTTCTGAGCGGATTTTATCCCGGGAAATCTGGACAAAGGGAGCCAGATGGGTCAGGCTGATGCTCTGTCCGCCGTACTGGTTGCTGGCCACCTGCGCGATGATCTGGGTCGCGATATTGCAGGCCGTGGAAAAGCTGTGGGGCTTCTCGATCAGGGTTTCGCTGATCACCGTGCCGTTTTGCAGCATGTCCTCCAGGTTGACCAGGTCGCAGTTATGCATGTGCTGGGCAAAATAGTCGGAATCATGAAAATGGATGATGCCCTGTTTATCCGCTTCCACAATCTCATTGGGCAGCAGGAGACGGCGGGTTAAATCGCGGCTCACTTCCCCGGCCATATAGTCCCGCTGGACGCTGTTGACCGTGGGGTTTTTGTTGGAGTTTTCCTGTTTGACTTCCTCATTATTGCACTCAATGAGGGAAAGAATCCGGTTGTCCGTGGTATTGGATTTGCGGACCAGGGTACGCTGATAGCGGTAGCGGACATAACGCCTGGCCAATTCAAAGGCGCCTGTCGCCATGATCTGGTTTTCCACCATATCCTGTATTTCCTCCACGGAAACCGCGCGGTTCATTTTCAGGCACTTATATTCAACGTAGTCGGCAATATCGCGGATCTGCTCTGGGGTCAGACTGCCGCTCTCCGCAGAGTTACTCGCCTTGGTTACGGCGCCTACGATTTTTTCAATGTCAAAAGCTGCTTCGGAACCGTTTCGTTTAATGATCTTCATTGCTATCTCTCCTCAGTTTTACAGTATGTCCCGCAAATAACGATGATTCGGGGCGGTATAACCCTCCGTTTTGAATCATGTCCTTATAACCGTGACGCCATTTATTATACTCCGGTGAGAGAGAAAAACAGTTGCATGCGCAACTGTTTTGCTATATAATACAAAATATAGTGGTTTTCATCAAACTGAACTACATGATGGAGTGATTGCATGGACATTTTTAGTAAAATTTGGGGATTGACAAAGGAAGAGGTGGATGATTACCTGCAGAAAGGAATTGTAAGCGTCAGGACATACGGAAGGGGCCAGATGATTCTGGGAATGAATGGCGAGGCAGAAGGAATGGGAATCATGCTCTTTGGGGTGGCGCTTCTGGAAGGGATGAACCGGGATGTACAGCGGAGGGTTCTCGATTATTACGAGACAGGGGACATGTTTGGGAGACCGGTGATTCCCGGCTATGGAAAGGGGATATCCTATGTGGTCTGTAAGGCAGACTGCAGGGTGGCCTTTTTGGATGGGAAAAAACTTTGGGCGGAAAAAAGGGAGGAAGGGACAAGAAGGCTGTTGGAAAAAATGGCGCAGGCACAACGGAAATTGCTGGTTCATACGGAGATTCTGGGGCAGCGCTGTCTGCGGCAGAAGCTGTGCGCTTATTTTGGGTATTTGCGTTATAAGCAGGGCGCGGAGTCCTTTGTGCTCCCGTTTTCCCTGACGGACTGCGCCGATTTCCTGGCAGTAGACAGAAGTGCCATGATGCGGGAATTAAAAAAAATGAAGGAGGAGGGGATCGTGGAATCCCGCGGAAGGCAGTTTTGGTACCGGAGCCCGGGGGAGGACTGAGCGTGTCAACGGGCCGGTTACCGGATGCAGAGTTGGAATCCGTAATCTGTTGCCTGGAGCAGGATCCGGTAAATTTCATGGGGCCATGCCTCCTGCAGACGCAGGTCGGTGACGGGAACGGTTTCAATACAGAGCAGCGTGCACATGGCAGCCCGCAAGGTACCCAATGACCCGATTGCCAGTACGGTTTCCCCGTCCGTGGAAGCGGGAACCGGTTTTTGGCAGGTAAGGAGACTGAGGACGACGCAGGAGGGCTGCAGGGCGCTTCCCTCCCGGAAGGAGAAGCGGTCCTGTATGACAATTTCCTTTTCCTTGTACAGGGCAGCTTTTCTTTGGTAAGTGCGCAGCCCGGCAGCCTGCGGATAAGCGTTGGCCAGTTCCATTTCGATTTCACTGACAGGGTCCGCAAAGCGGTACCGGACATTGGTGGCACGAAATGCTGCCCCATCCTGCTGCATGACACCGTTTATGGTGGGGAGATTGTGCCAGGCGGACTGCATCGTCCAAATCTCGTAGCGCTGTGGGGAAAAGGTTTTTTTCGTATAGCTTTCCACGCCGATGTCGATGCAAAGGGGTTGTCCGTCTTTGTAAACGGTAAAGCTGCCCGTGTCGTTGTGGTTATGGCTGTCGGCATTGTCCCCCGCTTTGACAGCCAGACAAAAGCGAAAGTCCCTGGCAAGGAACAGGCCGGCGCTGGGGTAAAAAATTTCGGGGTGTTCAATTTTGGCGTCCCGGCGGTAAAAGGCTTTGATCTGCTTGGCGGTAAAGCCGGTCTGCAGCCGGTAATACAGGTTTCCCTCTTTTGGCAGCAAAAGGCTTTCGTCCCCGCCCGCCATAAAGTCCTGCGCGGCAAACTGTGCCATGGCGGTATTTTGGGTGCGCAGGGCGAAAAGAAATTCCCGGGCGCCACAGCGTCCCGCAACGGGGGAGCAGTCGGCAAAATTGGCATAATATTTTCCGTCTATATGGACGTTTCGGATATAGGCGGCAATGTTTTTAATTTTTTCCTCCCGGTACAGGTGGGCAAAAGCATTGTCCGTGACGGCGTTCAAAATCTCGAGGATGTTGAACAGGCACAGCCCGGCATGCCGGTAGTACTGGGCGCCCTCGTCGCAGCAGCCGTCCGTCCCGTACTCTGCAAGAAAATAATCCACGCTTAGGCAGGCCTTTTGCAGCACCTGCCTGCGCAGTTCCTGGGACTTTTCCGTCAAAAAAACGGACAGCAGGACATTCTGGGTACACCAGACGGTCCAGTTGTTCATGGGCTCTTTTCCGTTTCCCATCCACCAGAAATGCTTTCGCAGATACGGGAGCAAAATCCGTGTCCGGATTTCCCGGCAGATTCTTTTGCCAATAAAGGGGCTGACCGGGTCGAGCCGGTCTTTGAGCAGATAGCGCGCCACCGCCAGCATAGCGCCGGTTTCACAGGCAAAAAGATCCGGCACGGGCGCGGCAGCATCCGGCAGGATGTACTGTGGTTCGTCCCGCAGATAGGAATTATGCGGGGGGAGCTGCCAGCCGCTTTCTTCGCAGATGACGAAAACGGCATTTGTGATGTCGTCCAGAAAACGCCCCTGGTCCTCGACACATTCCGCCAGCGTCAGGGCATTGAAGGCGTATCTTCTGGCAAAAAAGCGGTCCTCGTACCGGACACGGTTTCCGGTGCGGCAAAAGTCCATAAAGTCTGTGGCATAAATTGGAGGAAATTCATAGTGGAGATAGGATTCCCCCAGCAGGGCAGCCTTTTTTGACCAATCCGGATCCAATCCGTTCCACGCTGCCCGGTCGGCGGCGGGAGCGTACGGGGCGAAATCCTTTATTTCCTTTTCATAATTCTGTGCAATCTCGGAGAACATGGCGTCACCTCATTTCTTCTGATTCCTGCGGGCAGCGGGCCAGATAGCCGCGCTTGTGCGGATATCCGGTGGCTGCCTTAGCAGGGGTGTTGGTTACCATCATCGTACCACACCTTGGTTTCCTTTACAATGCGGATAAAGCAAGCGGCGCGGAAATTAGTAACAGTTCAGCCATAATCCCGCGAAGTCAAAATCGTGCCCTGTGCGCGATTTTGCGAGGGTTTCACGCACCAAAACGCGATAAAATCGCGTTTTGTGTGCATCTTCCGCAACAGTTTAGCCGAAGGCTGAACTGTTGCGGAAATTAATTTTGCAGGAGGAAAGAGGCAGGGATAGCTTCCCGATAGCCTGCGGGGGCGCATGGCCATTACGGGCTGCTGGCTTGCGGAGGGAGAAATTCCCCAAAAAGCAGGCTGTCCCTGCAACAGGGCGCAAAACCGTACAAACGCAGTGCGTTTTTTGCGCCCTG
>CARDPF010000219.1 GCA_948960675.1 uncultured Eisenbergiella sp. | reverse complement strand
CTTCCCCGTCCGTCGGCACGCCTCCCAAAGCCCGTGGCTTAACTAAGTGACATTGGCCGTGAATAGTAACTTGGCCTGTACCGCTACTTTTCTTCCCGTTCCAGTTCCCGCAGTCTTTCATTGATTCTTTTCGCTTCGTTTCGGTTAAACAGGTAAAAACAGAACCAGATTCCCATAAAAATAAGTCCGGAGGCTAAAAATTGCAGAACGGTATACAAAAATTTGTCCGGATAAAAGGGAATCCACCCCAAATAAACGGCGGTGGGATAGAAGACACCCATTCCGGCACAAAAATGGATGATTACCTTCACAAGTGCACACGGGCGGTCAAACTGATAGATTATGGCCGTTCCCCCACAGGCAACCCCTACCGCCATGGCCCCGGCAGCATGCCTCGCAAAATCCTTGTATATCAATTCCAAGAATGCTTCCCCTCCCCCGGCAAAGAAGGACAGGCACATGATCACAAAGGACGTACAGCCCAAAGAAATACCGTACAAAACATATTTTATCACCAATATCACGACAGGTTTCATGCTAAATCCTCATTTCTGCGCACATTTTATGCACATAGTGGGTTTATGTCAAGTGCGCACTAACACAATCCCAACCTTTCTTTAAAAGCTTTCCGGAAGCTTCTGGAAATATAATCCGTAACCCCGTTTTTCATTACCAGCTCCATCGTCCCGTTAAATCCTGCCTCCACGTGGCTGATATGACGGACATTGACAATCGCGGATTTTGAAATCCGCACAAAATCGTTATCCAGTATATTCTCCAATTCATATAAAGGCTTGTTTAAAATGTATTTTTTTCCCAATTTGTCGTAACAGACAATGTCCCGGCCTTCCGTGCGCGCAAGTTCTATCTCCCCAGGCTCCAGAAAATACGTTTTTCTTTTCTGGGTTGCGGTCAACGCCGCCAAATCCGTGTCCTCTTTTTCCAGCAGGGTAATCAATTTTGCAATTGCCTGTGTCATTTTGTTTATATAAAGAACCGCATACGGCTCTTCATAATTTTCATCTATTTTACATTCCACCCTCATGTACATGCCCCCTATGCTGCAGATACCACATGCGCCATGCCTGACGCCCTGCCTGCGGGCGCGCTGTCCAAAGCCTGGCGAAATGACATTGTCCGTGAGTAAACCATATCCCCATTATAGCACAACGATGCTACGTACGCGTGCATTTCAAACACCAATTTCAACCTTTCACGCAGTATAGCCTGCCGCTGCCCCAAATCCCGTTGTTCCATTCCAATGCCGAATATACAATGATGTTGTGGGCAAAAGGTATTTTGACCCCTATGATACCACGGATTGCTTCGCGCGCTGCGCTCCCGCAATCCTAAAAAAGAAGGAGGAATCAAAATGTCACAGGCAATCGTACGGGTGGAAAACCTGAACCTTTCCTATAAAAATATACGGGCGGTCCAGAACGTTTCCTTTACCGTTGGCCAGGGGGAAATTTTAGCCATTATCGGACCAAACGGCTCCGGAAAAACCTCTACCGCAGAATGCATGGAAGGATTGCGCAAGCCGGACAGCGGCCTGATTTCCGTCTTCGGCAAAGACCCCTGGCTGCACCGCAGGGAAGTATATAAGCAGATGGGCGTCCAGTTGCAGGAAACGGAGTATCCCCTCAAAATCAAGGTGGCGGAGTTATGCAGGTTGTTCGCAGCCTTTTATGAAAGGCCTGCCGACTGGAACCTACTGCTGACGCAGCTTGGGCTTGCCCATAAGAAAAAATACCTTGTCCGCAAGCTGTCCGGGGGCGAAAGACAAAGGCTCTCCATCTTGCTTTCCCTTATGGGACGGCCAAAACTTCTGATTCTGGATGAATTGACAACGGGATTGGATCCGCAAGTCAGGCAGAATATGTGGAACAGCTTTGAGAACATAAAACGAAGCGGCATTTCCATTATTATGGTATCCCATTATCTGGATGAGGTGGAAGCGCTTTCCGACCACATCCTTTACCTGGAAAAAGGGAAACAGCAATTTTTTGGAACACAGCAGGGCTTCCGGGAATATGTAAAAAGCCAGGTTCCCCGAAACGAATGGGAAGAAAACGCCTCCCTGGAAAAACTATATTTAATGATTGCACCTAAAACGGCAGGACTCACTATGGAAGGAATAAGGTAACATGAAACGATTTGGGGTTATATGCAAAACCGAATTTTACCTGTTTACACGGGATTTTTTCAGTTTTTTCTTTACGCTTGTGTTTCCCCTTCTGATGCTGCTTCTGTTTGGCGGCATCTACGGAAACATGCCGGTCTACGAAGGAGCCGCCATGGGAATGATGGATCTTACCATACCGGCGTACGCCGTCATGATAACGGGCGTCACCGGCCTGATGTCACTCCCCCTGACGATAGCAGGGTATAAAGAGAAAAAAATATATAAAAGGTTTGATGCCACGCCGGCCGGAAAGAAAAATATTTTATTCGCCCAGGTGTGCATCCACTTTGTCATGACACTTATCGGCATCCTCATTTTGCTGGCCGCAGGAAAGTTTTTTTACCAAATACAAATAAGGGGATCGTTTCCCGCAATCTGCATGGGCATTGTGTTTTCTTCAGCATCCATGTTTTCGTTGGGCTTTCTCATTACGGCAATCGGACGGAGCCTGAAAAGCACAAGCCTGCTCTCCTATCTATTTTACTTTATGATGCTCTTTTTGTCCGGCGCCACAATGCCGGATATGCTGTTTCCCGACAATATAAAAAGGATTTCCAGCCTTTTGCCCATGACCTATGCGGTCGATCTGATGCAGGGGATTTTTGCGGGGGACAGCCTTGCGCAGCACGTAACAGAACTGCTGCTACTGGGAATTTTATCGACTGTGTGCACCGTGACCGGAGCCGTTTTGTACAAAAGGCAGGATTGGACATGAACACCTGACCCGTGGCATTGCCCGCAAAAATAACGGTTCTTCACTTTATCTTAAGACTTTTAAGGCCTTTTTTATAGTTTTGACACACTATCGACACATTTCTTTTGTACCATGGGTCTTGGATAGTTGAGACACTCACTATCTCCCCCCTCATAAGAAAACGAAAACGGCCCCGGTTGTCCGGCAGCCGTTTTCGTTTTTCAGCAAACCGAATGCCATTGTCATCGCCAAACGAAAGCCGTAAGGCATTTTGGGTAAAACGCAGGAATGGTTACGGTCCATCCTTTGGATAAACCGTAACACAGCATATAACGACCCAACAGGAAAAATAAGGGTACAGAAAGGATAGCATGGTCATCAGGGACTATCAGCCGCATGATTGCAAAGAGTTAGCCCAACTGTTTTATCATACGGTTCATACGATTAATGCAAGGGATTACACAAAAGAACAATTGGATGTATGGGCGACGGGAAAAGTAGATTTTGAAAAATGGAACCAGTCCTTTCTGGCGCATTACAGTATTGTCGCCATTGATCAGCAAATCATCATAGGCTTTGGCGATATTGATTCTACGGGCTATCTTGACCGCCTATACATCCATGCA
The DNA here is from genome assembly GCA_948960675.1 of uncultured Eisenbergiella sp. Classification (GTDB taxonomy): domain Bacteria; phylum Bacillota; class Clostridia; order Lachnospirales; family Lachnospiraceae; genus Gallintestinimicrobium. The sequence goes on along the minus strand of CARDPF010000219.1, from coordinate 1,839 downwards.
GATTTCCAGGGAAAAGGCGTGGCTACCGCTATCTGCAACAAGCTCGAACAAGCTGTGCAGGGCAAAATCATCACCCACGCTTCCGTTACGGCAAAACCTTTTTTTGAAAAAAGAGGTTACAAACTTGTCAAAGAACAACAGGTGGAACGGAAAGGGATTTTTCTCACAAACTTTATAATGGAAAAGGGGCAGGATAAGTATTTGAACCTATCCAATGCCCCAAGGCATGCACAATAACAGCCTTATATCCCGTTTTATTCCCGCGAGCAATGAGGAAAATAGCCATGCTTGCATGGCTATTTGACGAATGCCGCGAGGGTCAAAGACCCCGCTGCTCTGCAGCGTTGCAAGCTTGATACCCCGTTGCTTGCAGCGGGGTCTTTGATTTACGCAGTATCTTATCCATGGCCTTCCCCTTGGCAAGTTCGTCAACCAGCTTATCCAGATAACGTATCTCCTGCATCAGGGGCTCTTCAATATCTTCCACCCTGACGCCACAAACCACGCCTTTGATCAGATGCCTGTTCTCATTCAATGCCGGGGCATTCCCAAAGAAATCCCCATAAGACACCGGCCTTTCCAGCATCCCCTCCAGTTCCTTCTGGCTGTAGCCTGTAAGCCAGCGAACCACCTCGTCAACCTCCTGCCTTGTCCGTCCCTTTCTCTCCGCCTTATTGACAAGCAGATGATAAACTTTTGGAAAATCCATCTGATATATTTTTTCATTTCCCATAAGCTCCCCTCCTGATCCATGTTTCCGGCAGCCCTACCCCATTATGGCGAATGCGCCGCCCGCCCCGTATCCCTGAATGGTGGATTTGTTTACGCCGATACGCTTGCCGGGGCCAGCAGCCTGTAATGGACATGCTCCCCCGGCGGTGGCCGGAAAGCCCCTTGAAAAGCAGCGGCTCAATTTAACGTTTGCCATCGGAAAAGGCCGCCGCTTCCTTCACCCATCCCATCAGTTCGTCATCAACCTCCCCGGTCCTACAGACCAGAACATGGTGCGTCCAGCGTCCAGGGTACGGCTCCACCGCCGCATCTATGCGCGGGGACTCCAAACGGTACCCCAGCCCGAAAGTCACGACAATATAAACCCTTGGCCGCTCCTTTGCTTTCCGTACCGGTAGAAAAGAAACAAAAGCAAAATTATGCCTGTTCGAAAAAGCAATTTGTGTTTTCTGCACCTTTACCTTCACGCCGTCCACCCCCGAAAAAACCTTCTCTTCAAAAGCCTCATACAGCAGCAGCGCTTCCGGCTTCCCGTCAAAAAAGCATAATACATCCATCCTCATTCCCATTCCCTAACCGTCACCCAAACCCTGTCCCCCGGATGCTTCCCTATCCGGGAACGGATATCTTTACGCACGCCAATAATATAGCACACACTCCCGTCAGCGTTTTTTACCCCCATATTTACAATACTGCCATCATACGGCTCCCCGTCAAATGTGGCATGTACCTTCACCCTTCCCCGCCCAAACTCTTTCCTGATGTCATAGGGGAAAATGACATATGCGCCCCCTGACTGTCCCGCTCCATAAATCGGGGACTCATATTCATACACTCTGCCATCCAATGTCTGCACCTCATCCCATCCCTTTTTATTTGGAATTTATTACAAACACGCGCCCGCGTAGTGACCCATACCAATTACCCCCCATGTTTCACGAAGGATAAATTTTCCGCCTGCACGGCAGAAAAGGAAGCCGGTGCAGGCGGAAATTTTCCATTGCGAAAAAAGAACCCGGATGTTTACCCGGGTTCTTTCCAGCGTGCGCGAGAAGATTCGAACTCCCGACCTTCTGATCCGTAGTCAGACGCTCTATCCAGCTGAGC
>CARDPF010000218.1 GCA_948960675.1 uncultured Eisenbergiella sp. | reverse complement strand
GACTGGAGTTCAGACGTGTGCTCTTCCGATCTTGGAGTGGGTGACCATACAGCAGCAAAAGGGCTGGCTTCGGGAAAGGCTGGAGAAAAAGCCGCTGCTGATACGGTGGATGGTACTTTATGCGCTGCTGTTCTATGTGATATTACTGGGGCAGTATGGGCCGGGGTATTCGGCCTCCGAGTTTATTTACCAGAATTTCAAGGTTTAGGGTAATATGCGACAGTTTTTCAACCGTCAAGAATGGGGGTTAGAATGACGAAAAAGCAGGCGGCAGGGGCGGTCGTTTTTATGGCCGGGTTTCTTTTCCTGCTGGTCACAGTGACTTATGTGGTGCGTACCAGCGGTGGGGTAAAGGAACGTTTTGCGGGTTTTTACGCGGAGAAAAAAAATACCATAGATGTGATTTTAGTGGGTTCCAGTCCGGTGTATCCGTTTTACAGTGCGCCCAAGCTGTACGGGGAGCAGGGGATCGCGGCCTATCCGCTTTCCACCAACAACCAGCGCCCCAAGGCGATCAAATATCTGCTCACGGAGGCGCAAAAGACGCAGGATCCGTCTCTGTTTGTGATCGAACTGCGCATGTTCACCATGCCGGACGAGGAGTGGGAAGATACGATGGCGTTTACCCGGGGGGTGACGGACAACCTGAAATATTCCTGGAACCGGGTGCAGGCCATCGACGCGCTGGTCAGCGACAAAAGCCAGCGGTACACGTACTATTTTGACATTTTTAAATATCATTCCAATTGGAAAACCATCGTCATGCCCAGTCAGCTGGCCTGTTGGCGGTATGAGAAGAAGCATCCGCTAAAGGGGCTGGAAATCAAGGGGGGCGTGGGGCCGGCGAAATGGACGGATTTGTCGGGGATTGTGGAGGTACAAAAGCCGCCGCAGGTACAGGTGGAGGTGTTGGAGGATCTGCTTTCCTTTATCAAGGACTCGGGAAAGGACGCGTTGTTTTTGATTTCCCCTTATGTCATGGAGGAGACGGAACGCAAGCAGTTTAACTATTTGACGGCGGTCATTGCGGATGCAGGCTACCGGGTGCTGGATTTAAACCGGCATGTGGAGGAAATGGGACTGGATTTCGGGACGGACTTTTATGATTACGGAAGCCATGTAAACGCTTTGGGGGAGGCCAAATGTACGGCCTTTTTGGGCAGCTACCTGAAAGAAAACTACCAGCTGCAGGATCGCAGGGCACAGGCGGGATATGAAAGCTTTGACCAGGCCTGGGAATATTACAGGGAAGTGCAGGCAAAAGAAGAGGAAAGCTGTCTGCTGGATATTGCCAACGAAAATTGGGCACCCAAAGTGGAAGACTGACGAAGCAGGAAAGGAGGGATGCCGGTATGTGCGGTATTGCTGGATTTTGCAACAGGATGGCAAATTGGCAGCAGGATATCGGAAAGATGAAGGATCGCATGGCACACCGGGGGCCGGACGCGCAGGGGACATGGGCGGACGGGGAAGCCGGAGTGGTATTGGGCCATCGGCGTCTTTCCGTTTTGGATTTGTCCGAGGGGGGCGCGCAGCCCATGGTTTCCCACAGCGGCAGGTATGTAATTGCGTATAACGGGGAAATTTATAACTATAAGGAAGTGGCTAAAAAGCTGTCGGAGGAGAAAAAAACCACGGCATTCCGGGGCGGCAGTGACACGGAGGTTTTGCTGGAGGCGTTGGAGGCATACGGTGTGCGGGAAGGGATTTCCCTCTGCAAGGGAATGTTTGCCATTGCGCTCTATGACCGAAAAGAAAAGGAATTATGGCTTTTGCGGGACAGGGTGGGGGAAAAGCCCCTGTATTACGGCTTTGTGGGGGACAGCTTTGTATTTGCCTCCGAGATCGGCTGTATTGCGGCCCTGCCGGATTTTCACAATCCCGTCAACCGCGATGTGTTGGATATTTATATGGTGCATGGTTACATTCCCGCGCCCCATTCGGTTTATGAAGGGATTTTTAAGCTGGAGCCGGGAAAGCTTTTGAAAACCCGCGCGCCCTTCCGGGAATTTACGGAAGAAACCTGGTGGTCCATGGCAGAGACAGCGCGTTGGGGACAGGCGCATCCTTTCCGGGGCAGCCGTAAGGAAGCGTCGGAGGAGTTGGAACGTCTTTTAAAAAATGCGGTGGCAGGGCAGATGGTGGCGGATGTGCCCTTGGGCGCATTTTTATCGGCGGGGATTGACAGTTCCACCGTGGTATCCCTGATGCAGGCGCAGTCTGACCGGAAGGTACGGACGTTTACCATCGGCATGGAGGAGCAGGGCTTTGACGAGGCCGAAATTGCAGCCCAGATTGCCGCCCGGCTGGGAACCGGACATACGCAGCTGTATATATCCGAAAAAGACGCCAAGGAGGTAATCCCACTTTTACCGCATATGTTTGGGGAGCCTTTTGGGGATTCCTCCCAGATTCCCACCTATTTGGTGAGCCGGATGGCCCGGGAGCATGTGACTGTTTCCCTCAGCGGCGACGGGGGGGACGAACTGTTTGGCGGGTATGGTACCTATGGCAGCGTGGAAAGCGCCTGGGAGCGGATGGGGAAGGTTCCGTACGGGGTGCGCAGGGGCGTAAGCCGCCTGCTGACCCGTGGCCCGTTGGCGAAAAACGAGGGCAATGTGATCCGGGGAATGCTGCTTATGGCGAAAACGGCGGAGGATTTGTACGGACTGTCCGATTTGGCGGAACCGTTTTTGGGAGAACTCACCGCCGTGCCGGGAAAGGCGGAATGTGTTTTTTCACAATACAAAAGCGGCTTTTTGCCGGGAACCGTTAACAACCTGATGCTGATGGATTTGCTCATGTACCATCCCGACGATATTTTGGCCAAGGTGGACCGGACGGCCATGGCGGTATCGCTGGAAAGCCGGGTGCCGATGCTGGACAGGGATGTGGTGGAGTTTGCCTGGACGCTTCCGGTTTCCATGAAGCGGGAAAACGGTGTGGGCAAACAGGTGCTGCGGGATGTACTGTACCGTTATGTGCCGAAGGAACTGATGGACCGGCCCAAGAAGGGATTTAGTATCCCGCTGGCCAAGTGGCTCAGGGAGCCGGGGCTTGCAGACTGGGCGGCGGAACTTTTGGAGGAATCCAAAATCCGCAGGGAAGGCTATTTTGACCCAAAGGCCGTCAAAAGGCTGTGGGAAGACTATACAGGACGTAGAATTTGGCGCAAGCAGATTTGGTTTTTGCTTCAGTTTGAAAGCTGGCTGGCGCAAAGGAAGGATACGTAAAGGATGCAGGGGGCAGGCGTGGAAAACAAGCGCATTATTATTTTGGGGGCGGCAGGCTTTATCGGGAAAAACCTGACGGCCAGGCTGCTGCAGGAAGGATACCCGCTGACGCTGTTTGACCGGCCGGGGGGGTCTTATCCGGCAGCTGTGGGGCAGGCCGCCGCGCGTGGACAGGTTTGTCTGGCAGAGGGGAATTTTGGGGATCCTGTACCGGGGCTTTTTGACGGGTTGGGGGAGGTGGATTGCGTTTATCATCTGATCAGTACCACCTGCCCCTCCAATTCCAACCGGGATGTGGCGCGGGAGATGGAGGAAAATCTGGTCGCGACGATCCGGTTTTTGGATGCCTGTGTGGAAAACAGGGTAAAAAAGGTGGTTTTTTTGTCCTCCGGGGGAACGGTGTACGGCAAACTGCACACGGGCATCTGCCGGGAGGAGGAAGAGGCGTTTCCCATCACCTCCTACGGGGTGCAGAAGCTTGCCATTGAAAAGGTGCTTTATTTGTACCATGAGATGTATGGATTGGAGTACCGTATCGTGCGGCTGTCCAACCCGTATGGCCCTTACCAGCGGCCGGACGGGGTGCAGGGGGTGGTGAGTACCTTTACATACCGGGCCCTGCAGGGACTTCCCATTGCGGTATACGGGGACGGGAGTGTGGTACGGGATTACATTTACATTGCGGACGCGGTGGAGGGAATTTTGAAAATTGCGGACGGGGGGAAGGGACATTGTCTCTATAATCTGGGCAGCGGCAGGGGGGCGACTGTGCTGGATGTGATCGACGGGATTACCAGGGTGCTGGGCAAAAAGCCCGAGGTTACGTTTTTGCCGGGGCGGCCGGTGGATGTGCCGGTCAATGTGCTGGATGTGACCCGCTTTGAGAAGGATTTTGGGACGGCCGCCAAAGTGTCCTTGGAAGAAGGGATCGAAAAGCTTGTGCGGTTTTATCAGGGAGAGGAAAATGTATAGCCATGAGGATTTTAGAAAATTATAAGCCCAAACCGATTCCCCTTCCACAGCAGACGGAGAAAATTTCCGTGGCGGTGGCGGTATATAACAGCGATGCTTATCTGGACCGGTCGATTCAATCCGTTTTAAAGCAGACCTACCGGAACTTGGAGGTTATTTTGGTGGACGACGGTTCCACGGATAACTGCCCGGCCATCTGTGACAAATATGCCGCGCAGGATGACAGGGTGAAGGTGATCCACAAGGAAAACGGGGGACTCTACACCACCCGCAATGCCGGGATGGAAGCGGCTACCGGAGAATACCTCGCCTTTTTGGACGGGGATGACTGGCTGGACGAAAATATGTATGAGGAAATGCTTTCCTGTATGAAAGAGCAGGAGGCCGACCTGGCAGTGTGCCGTTATAAATGGGTCTATCAGGAGGAAACCGTGGACATTTCCACCGGCAGGGTGGCGGTTATGGAAGGGCAGGAGATGCTGGCCAAGTATCTGGAGGAGGATGAGGCTTTCCAGATTCAAAACGCGGCATGGAACAAGCTGTATAAACGTTCGATTTTGGACGGGCTGCGTTTTCCGGCCAGATGGTATGAGGATATGCTGTATACGGTGCAGCTGCTGAACAAGCCCAAAAGAAGCGTTTATATGGATACCGCATACCATAACTATATTTGCGACAGAAGCGCCAGCATCATGAACCGGGGGGTGAATGCGCGGATTTTTACCGACCTGATTCCGAATTTGTATGACAGAAGCACTTATCTGCGCAGTATCCATAGAAACGATCTGGCGCTTTTGCAGGATTATTTTTTATATAAAAGACTACTGCTTTTTTATACGCAGGTAGTGCGGAGCAGGGATCCGGATAAAAAGGAACACAAAGCCTTTTTGAAACAGAAAATCCAAGAGGGAAAAGGGCAGTATGGAAAGATCTATGCCATTGCCTTTGCCAATCCCAACGAATACCGGAAAATGAAGCTGTTTTTGGCTTCCCCAGTATTATACCGCATGGCCATGCGGGTCAATGACAGCCTTTTGGTTCCCGCCAAGGTAAGGCTGCGCAGCAATTTTCATGGACGGGCATCCAAGCAGGGCAGACTTGTCTGAACTGTTTGGATGCATGGAATTTTAAAGAATCAAAAGGAGGATACATGCTGGAAATCTTAATACTCTGGGGG
>CARDPF010000217.1 GCA_948960675.1 uncultured Eisenbergiella sp. | reverse complement strand
ACGAGATGCTGTTGTGTGACTGGAGTTCAGACGTGTGCTCTTCCGATCTAACCGGGGTGCGGCGGCCAAATACCTGGAATATTTGCGCTGCATGGCACAGGAGTTTGGACTCGAGGATGATATCCGGGTTTCCGCCCTTTCCCGTTTTCCCGAGGTTTTTTCCATGGACGAGGAGGAGACGGACGGGGAGGAGGTCTGGAGGGTGCTTCAGAAGGCGCTGCAGGGAGCGGCGCAGATGTTTGTGAATGCAAGGACGGCAGAGGGGGCGCGCCTTAAGGAGGATTTGCTTTCCAAGCTGGATGAGATGCTTTCCCATGTGGCGTTTATAGAGGAACGTTCCCCCCAGATCATTGTGGAATACAGGAAGAAGCTGACCGACCGGGTAAGGGAACTTCTGGGGGAGACTGCGGTGGAAGAGGGCAGGCTTTTGACGGAGGTGACGGTTTTTGCGGATAAGGTCTGTGTGGATGAGGAGATTGTGCGGTTAAAGAGCCATACGGCATCCATGCGGCAGGAACTTTTAAAGGGTGGCGGCATCGGGCGCAAACTGGATTTTTTGGCGCAGGAGATGAACCGGGAGGCCAATACCATCCTGTCCAAGACAAGCGACCTGGCCGTTTCCGACTGCGGGATCGAACTGAAAACGCTGATTGAAAAAGTGCGGGAACAGATTCAAAATATAGAGTGAGGCAAAACAGATTGGGCCAGTTTATTCATGTCGGGTTTGGGAATATTGTGAATACGGATAAAATTGTCGCGGTGGTCAGTCCAGAGTCGGCTCCCGTCCGCAGGCTGGTACAGCGTGCCCGGGAGGAAGGGACGGCGGTGGACGCTACCCAGGGACGCAGGACCAAAGCCGTGCTGGTAATGGAGAACAGTCAGCTTATTTTATCTGCCCTGTTACCGGAGACGATTGCCCAGCGGGCAAGGCAGCATGCGGATGTAGGGCCTGCCGTGGGTGAGGAGGGGGACGGGACAGACGGACAGGAAGGGGAAGGCGATGGGACATAAAGGGGTTTTGGTCGTAGTGTCAGGGTTTTCGGGCGCGGGTAAAGGCACGGTGATGAAGGAACTGGTGGACCGGTACGGCAATTATGCGCTGTCGGTGTCTATGACTACAAGGAAAATGCGGCCTGGGGAAACGGAGGGCGTTTCCTATTTTTTTGTGGACCGCAGTGTGTTTGAGCAAACCATTGCACAGGACGGCCTGATTGAGTATGCGAGTTACTGTGGGAATTATTACGGAACCCCAAAAAGATGGGTGCAGGAACAGCTGGACAGCGGAAAAGACGTGATTTTGGAGATTGAGATGCAGGGTGCGCTAAAGGTCAGGGAGAAATTTCCCGAAGCCTTGCTTCTATTTGTCATGCCGCCGTCCGCAGAAGAGTTGATGCGCCGCCTGACGGCACGCGGTACGGAGTCCAAGGAGGTCATTTTACGCCGCATGGAACGCGCGGTACAGGAATCGGAGGGCATTGAGAATTACGATTATATTGTGATGAACGATAAGCTGGAGGATTGTGTGGCCCAGATGCATGCCATGATTGCCATGGCACACAACCGTCCGGAACAGAAACGGGAATTTATTGCAGGCATGAGGGCACAGCTTGGCGCTTTGGTGAAAGGAGAAAAATAATGTTACGTCCGTCTTATTCAGATTTGATGAAAGTAGTAAACAGTGAGGTGGAACCAGGGGAGGAGCGCGTGGTCAGCAGCCGTTATTCCATTGTGATGGCGACTTCAAAGCGTGCAAGACAGATTATTGCGGGTCATGAGCCGATGATTAGGGTTAAGCCCGGTGAAAAGCCGCTGTCTGTAGCCGTGGAAGAACTTAGGCAGAGCAAAATCCGGATTCTTGGTGACGAGGAGGAGACGGAAACCGCGCAGGAGACGATCGGGCAGGCAGGGCAGGAATGAGCAGGAAAACGGGAGGGGAACATGCCGTGCACCTTATGTACGGTATGTTCCCTAATGTTTAGAGACAGTCGCTTGAAAAGGACGGGCTGTCTCGGAAAGGTATTGTGTATGCGGATTTTTTTTGTATCCTTAGGGTGTGACAAAAATCTGGTGGACACGGAAAAGATGCTGGGACAGCTGGCCCAATCGGGTCATACCTTTACGGAGGAGGAAGAATGTGCGGACGCGGCGGTGGTAAACAGCTGTTGTTTTATCAATGACGCGAAGGAAGAAAGTATCAACACCATTTTGGGGTTGGCGGAATTGAGGAAGGCGGGACAGTTAAAAGCCCTGTTGGTCTGCGGCTGTCTGGCACAGCGGTACCGGGAGGATATCCACAGGGAAATTCCGGAGGTGGATGCGGTGGTGGGGACAACGGCCATCGACCGGATTGTGGAAGCACTGGAGGCGGTTTTGGCCGGAGCGGCTGCCGATTTTATGGAGGATATCAACCGGGAATGTGTATACAGGCTGCCGAGAAACGTGACGACCGGAGGACATTATGCCTATTTAAAGATTGCCGAAGGCTGTGACAAGCACTGCAGCTATTGCGTCATTCCCATGGTCAGGGGAAGGTATCGTTCCGTACCCATGGAAGCGCTGGTGGAGGAAGCGCAGACGCTGGTGCAGGGCGGTGTGCGGGAACTGATTTTGGTGGCCCAGGAGACCACGCGCTACGGTGTGGATTTGTACGGGGAGAAAAAACTTCCGGTTTTACTGCGGCAGCTGGCAAAGATAGAAGACCTTAAGTGGATTCGGATATTGTACTGCTATCCCGAAGAAATCACACAGGAATTGATAGATGTGATGCGGGAGGAAGAAAAAATCTGTCACTATCTGGATATTCCGGTGCAGCACGCATCCGACCGGATTTTGGCCAGGATGGGGAGATATACCTGCCGGGAAGAACTGGAGAAGGGGATCGAAAAGCTTCGCAGCGAAATTCCGGACATTTGTCTGCGCACCACCCTGATCTGCGGATTTCCAGGGGAAACCGAGAAGGAGCACGAAGAACTTTTGGAGTTTGTCAATGAGATGGAATTTGACCGGTTGGGGGTTTTTGCCTATTCGCAGGAGGAAAATACACCTGCGGCCAACCTGCCCGGACAGGTGGAGGAGGCGGTCAAGGAACAAAGACGGGGGGAAGTGATGGAACTGCAGCAGGACATCGCCTTTGACAAGGCCGAATCCATGGCGGGGACGGTTCTTACTGCCATGATTGAGGGCAGGCTGGCCGGGGAGGACGCTTATGTGGCGCGCACTTACCGGGATGCCCCGGATGTGGACGGGTATCTTTTTGTACATACATCCCGGGAATTGATGTCAGGTGATTTTGTCAAAGTACGGATTACCGGTTCTTATGAATATGATTTGATAGGAGAGTTGGAAGATGAATTTACCGAATAAGCTTACCCTCGCAAGGGTAGTCATGATTCCGTTTTTTGTGGTTTTTTTACTGACGAATTGGGGGGGGAGTGCTTCGAAATGGATTGCGCTTGCAATTTTCATTGTGGCGAGCCTGACGGATCTTTTGGACGGGCATATCGCCAGAAAATATAACCTGGTGACAAACTTTGGAAAATTCATGGATCCGCTGGCGGATAAGCTGCTGGTGTGCGCTGCCATGATTTGTCTGGTGGAAACAGGAAAGCTTCCGGCCTGGATTGTCATTGTGATTATCAGCCGGGAATTTATCATCAGCGGTTTCAGGCTGGTTGCATCCGATAACGGGAGGGTTATCGCGGCAAGTTATTGGGGAAAGTTTAAGACTACTTTCCAGATGTTGATGATCTGTCTGATGATTGCGGATATTCCTGCCATTGCCCTGCTGACGGACGTCGTGATGTGGGTTGCGCTTGTCCTGACAGTGGTTTCGCTGGCAGATTATCTGCAAAAAAACAAGGATGTGCTGTCGGAACAGCATTGACGCGGCGGGCCGAAAGGAGTAAAACATGGTAGTGGAACTGGTTAGTGTGGGAACGGAACTGCTTTTAGGCAATATAGTAAACACGAATGCGGCATTTCTTGCGGAACAGTGTGCCGCGCTGGGGTTGTCCTGCTATTATCAGAGCGTGGTGGGGGATAATGTGGACCGTTTAAAGGGAATCTTGGCGACGGCGCTGGAACGGGCGGACATTATCATTTTATCCGGGGGACTGGGGCCTACCTCGGATGATCTGACAAAAGAGACGGCGGCCAATGTGATGGGGATGCCGCTGGTTATGGACAGGCATAGTTTGGAGAGGATCGAAGTTTTTTTTAAAACCCGGAACCTGGAAATGACGGATAACAATAAAAAGCAGGCGCTGGTTCCGAGGGGCGCTGTCGTGTTGGACAATGATAACGGTACCGCGCCGGGGCTGATTTTGGAAAAGGGGAAAAAGCGGATGATCCTGCTGCCCGGCCCGCCTAATGAACTGCGCCCCATGTTTGTTAATAGTGTGAAGCCGTATCTGGAGGCCATAGAGCCGGGAATCATTTATTCCAAGACCGTAAAAATCTGCGGTATGGGGGAGAGCAAGGTCGCTACCGTGATCGGGGATCTCATAGAAGGCCAGACCAATCCCACCGTCGCACCCTATGCCAAGACCGGGGAGGTACATCTGCGTGTCACGGCCCGTGCCATGGATGAAAAAGAGGCAAAGCAGCTGGTCAAACCCATGGTGAAAGAACTAAAAAACCGGTTTGGGACGGCCATCTATACCACGGAGCAGGATGTTACCCTGGAGAGGGCCGTGGTGGATTTGCTCTTGGCAAATGAACTGACAGTTTCCACCATTGAGTCCTGCACGGGAGGGCTGCTGGCGGCGCGGCTGATCAATATTCCCGGCGTGTCGGAGGTATTTAAGTCCGGCTATATTACATAGTCCAATAAAGCGAAGCGGAAAGTGGTGGGGGTGAAAAAGGGCAGCCTCCACAAATATGGTGCGGTCAGCGAACAGGTGGCATACGAAATGGCCACGGGGTCGGCCATGGTATCGAGGGCGGACGTCAATGTTTCCATAACGGGGATTGCCGGTCCCGACGGGGGGAGTGTGGAAAAACCGGTAGGGCTGGTTTATATCGGATGCTGTGTGAAAGGGAAAACCACGGTGCGGCAGTACCGCTTTATGGGAAACCGGGAAAAGATACGGGAAAGTGCAGTGTCTGCGGCGCTGACGCTGATGCGCCAGTGCATTTTGGAGTATTACAGTGAAGTGACCTTCGGAAACTGAGGCAAAAATATGGAAAATAAGCGGATTTACTATGATTTTTGCCCTGTTTGCAGTGGATTGATGAAAAACGGGGTCTGTTTGTCATGCGGATGCGAAAAGTCGGAGGAAATAGAGGAAGGTGCGCAGGAGCACAAAGATAGTGTTGCGGTTAAGGAGCCACAGCGCAGGACAAACCGGCGCATATTGGCAGGATTGGGTGTTGGCGCCGTTGTGGCGCTCCTGGTTTTGTGTGTGGCGGTATATATGATTGTACAGGATGTGCAGAAACGTTCCCCTGCCCT
>CARDPF010000216.1 GCA_948960675.1 uncultured Eisenbergiella sp. | reverse complement strand
TAGGGGGCTAACAATACTTTTCTTGATTTTCCCTGTTTTCCATGCTCTAAGTCATGCAAAATGACACGTTTTACATCAGCTTTCCAATTTCATCGTCGCCCCTATATCTCCACGGTGCAAAAACTGCCGCCATTAACAGCGGCAGTGCAAACCAAAAAATCAATACATATCTGACCAAATAAGTAGGCCCCAGCAAAACCGTCAGCCAGTTGACATATATGGGCAACAGCGCCCCAAGGACCTTGCAGCGGCGGGTGGAAAGGCAAAAAAGCCCGCCCAGCACAAATACCCAGCACATGGCCCCGGGGGAAAACAGCCACGACACCACAGGCATCTGCTGGACGATATTGTCCAGGGAAAGTTTGCGGTACTGCTCCTCCAGCCAGGGCAGGCAGCTTTTTCGCACGCCCGGCTCCTCCGTCTCAAAGCTGAACCAGGAGCTTTTTACATAATTGCGCCAGCCGTTATATACGTCGATGGAGGCGTCCGGATACCAGAATCCGTAGGAAGTCATCAGCCACGCGTTCAAATAGGTGGCCGGGGCCTTGCACCCGGTCTGCAGCCACAGCCTCCGGTAGCGTCCCGGATTTTTACGGTAAACATCCGACCGGAAATCAATTTTTACCAGATCGGACAGTTTGGGGGTATAGCGTTCCAGCACTTCCTGTGGCAAAATTTCGAAAAGCGCCTCCCTCTCCTCCTGCGAAAAAACTTCCGGACTGTACTTCCACGTCCGTGCCAGCTGCTGGATGGGAACGGTCAGCGTCTCCTGCGCCCCGGTATCCCCGGGCTTTAACAGGTTTCCCAACAGGGCATTGTGTACAAAAACCGAAAGCAGAACAGTTCCCGTGACCGCCGCCATTTTTTTCCGGTCAGCCTTTTTTGCAAGCACGAGTAAAACCGGAATCCACACCAGAAACACGTAAAACCCGTTGTTGCGGAAAACCGCCGTCGCAAAAAGGGCAAAAAAAAGCCCGGCCCAGCCTGCCCGCGTAAAGCTTTGCCCCCTGGCATACCGGCACAACAGCGTCACTGCCGCCAGCATCCCTGCCGTATACCAGATATCCTTGCTGGTACACAACACATACAGGACAATCACCGGGAAAAATGCAAAAAAGCAGAAAGAAATTCCACAAAAAACCGAACCTGCCCCGAGCCTTTGCAGACTCCGAATCTCCCACGCCAGTAAAAAGGCCATTACCGCCATCTGGCACAGCACATAGACGGCAATTCCCGTATTGTAGCTGCCCGTCAATTCCCCCACGCCCGACACCGTTTTTCCCAAAACCAACACATGCAAAAGGGGATGTCTGGTCACGTAATTCCCCGTCAACACCTGCTGCAACTCATCCGTGGCATCATAGGCAAAAAAACCGGGGTAAACCGCTAAAAAAACCGGAAGCCAGCACACAAAAAGCAGGGCCGCCAAAAGCGGCAGGCCGTACTTTCCCCCTGTCCACAGGGCGGACATTTTTCTTCTGTTTTGGACAGCCGTACGCGCCTTGCTCCCCCCTGACCGACTAGCCCTGCAGCACCACTTTTCCAAACCGCAAAAGCCCCACGCCAACAGCAAAATCAAAACCAAAGCTGCCGTCAGCGGAACCGCCCAGGTCTGCCAGGCGGCAAGATCCACGTTCTGCGCCCGTTCCAGCTGCCATCCCCACTGCCCGGCAAAACCGGCAAACAGCCCGCCTGCGAGCGCACAGACCCACATCCTGCGCGTTGGTTTCGTTTTATCCTTCCTCATCCCGCTTCTGGTTTCCACAGACAATCTCCCTCACCACAAACTGGGGCGCATTGTTCATGCAAATATACATTCTTCCGATGTATTCCCCGATCAGCCCCAGCATCAGCATCAGCATCCCACCGATAAACATGATTGCCGACATCAGGGCCGAAAAGCCCACCGGCACATCCGGAACCACAAACTTTTTGACCACCGTGTAAATTCCGTATAAAAACCCGATACCCGCACATCCGATCCCCAGAAGCGTCGCGATGCGGAGCGGCTTTTCCGAAAAAGAGGTAAAACCGTTAAACCAAAGCGCCAAAAGCTTGCCCATGGTATAACCGGATTCCCCGGCCTTGCGGTCCCGGTGCCCCACCGTGACATTCACAATATTTTTGGTGGCGCGCAATACCAGCCCAATCACATAGGGAAACGCGTTTTCATAGCGCAGCATTTCCTCCAGCACAAAGCGGCGCGCTGCAAAATAGCTGGAAATAAACAAATTCTTCGGCTTCCCCAGCATCAGGCAGAGCATGGCGTCGTTTACCCTGCTTCCGAAATTGCGGAACCGGTTATGATGCTTGCGCTCATACCGGGCATACACCACATCCGCCCCCTCCCCAAGCGCGCTAAGCAGCTTTCCCACTTCATCCGCCGGTGTCTGCCCGTCGTCATCCAGGCAAACCAGTATGTCCCCCTTTACTTGGTGAAAGCCTGCCATCAACGCCGCGTGCTGCCCAAAATTGCGCGCAAGGTTTACGCCCACAATTCTGTCGTCCTTTTGGCAAAGCCGCCGGATTACCGCAAACGTATCATCCGGCGAACAGTCGTTGACCAGTATGATTTCATATTGATAAGCAGGCAGCTGCTCCATCGCAGCCTCAATTTCCCCTACCACGCTACCGATCGTCGCCGCCGACCGGTAGCAGGGAATTACAAAACTTACCGTCTCTTTTTTCATTGTAACCTTCCTACTTCCCCACCGTTCTCCGGAAAAATCACCGCCATCAGCAGGATATCCCGGTATTTCCCGTCCTGCAAAAATTCGTCCCTAAGGTGTGCCTCCTGCACAAACCCCGCATTTTGGTAGCTTTTGACAGCCCCCACATTGTCCGCAAACACCCGCAGCATCAGTTTGTGCAGTCCCAGCGTATCCCGGGCATAGCCCACCGCCAGCCGGGCCACCTCCGTGCCCCATCCTTTTCCCGCACAATCCGCTTCCCCGATAAAAATCCCGTATTCCGCTTTTTTATGCCGCATATCAATATCCCTGAAATACACGCTTCCCACCCCACGGCCGCTTTCCTTTTCGCAGATGATAAACTGCACCACCTCGCCTGTAGCCACCTTCGTACGCATCCATTCCTCATGCCCTTCCTTGGTAAAAGGCTTCTGATAGAGAAAATTATGCCGCACCCGCTCCTGATTGCGCCAACGCACAATCCGTTTTGTATCTTCCATTTCGATGGGCCTAAGATAAACATGCGCTCCCACAATCCGTTCTTTTTTTTCTTTCCCGTCCATAGCCGTCATCCTTCCGTCCGGATCCATGCCGAATCCGGCAAACATGTAACGTTTATGCTGTCACCGGCGATACGCTTTATGATACTCCGCGCGCATGAACCACTGTGTAAACGTCTATTCCCTCCGGCAGCCAATCCTCTTTTTCCACACGCAGGGCGATCCCCAGCCATTCCCAGTAGGCATCCAGCCACTCCATATCCCCACCGGACTCTGCAAACAGCCGCACCCGCTCCGTATTGCGCACCGCTTCGCCCATTGTGGCAAATCCGAAGGCAGACAGCTTTTTTGCCGTCAGCGGACTTTTCACAAGCCAACCTCCCAAAAGGTCATAATTGAAGGGCTTGTCCCGGTCTAATGATATTTTTTCGCTGAAATCCACCGTCGAATACACATCTGCCAAAAATAGCGTATCGGGGTGCTCCCGGCAATAAGAAAACATCGCCCCATTCGCCCGGTTGACCCCTTCCCGTCTGGTATACTCCCCGGAAACGGCTTCATACGTCCGCCCGGCGCAGGGCAGGAAAAAGCACACTGCCAGTATGGATGTCAAAAATACCACAAAATGTCCTGTCCGGCCGGCCGGCCGTTTGGGCAGGACGCCGGCTTTTGTCCCGCCGTCTGCCCTGTCCCCTTCCCTGCCTTTTGACACCGCCAAAAGCAGCAGCCCAAGCACCAGCAAAATCTGCCCCAGATAGAGGGGATGCAGCACCCGATCCACCGGCCGATCCCGCAAAAGCAAAAACATCCACAAGGCTGCCCCTACCACGCTGCACAGCACAGCCTGCCACAGCAGCCGTTTCCACCCCCTGACCAGACCCAGACACAAAACCGATAGGCTGCCCAACGCCAGCACGGCATTATAAGGGAAGTCACCCCTGCCTGCCCAATGTCCATATACCAGACTCCAAATACCCTCCCGCAGGCTTTTGCGGAAAAAGCCGCCGGACTGTGGCCTCAAAAGCGCCGCCTCCCGCAGGGCCTCCATCTGCCCTACATCCAGCGCATCATCCACCCCGAAATTGTAGTTTTCCAGCAGCGCCTGCCGCTGCCTTGCCATGCCCAACGCCCCATAGGCGGCGGCATTCTCCTCATAATTGTCGATAAAGTCCTTTTGGTAATCATAAAGCTCCGTCCGCCCGTCAAAAAACTTCCGGAATGCAGGCCATCCGTCTTTTTGATAAGCAAGGCCGTCCGCCGCCAGGCAAACCGCCATTCCCAAGACCAAAGAGCCAAAAACTGACAAATACTTAACAACGTTTTCCTTTGTAAAAAAAGATTTCTCCCACGCCCACCTGCACAGCCCGGCCACTCCCGCCAGCGGCAGCAGCAGCAGCGCCATCTCTATGCGCAGGCAAAAGGACAGCCAGTACAAAACAACCGCCAAAAAATTTCCCGACCAAAAGTCCCATATTCCCTCCTTTTGGCTTTCCCTGCGCGTAAGCATCCAAAACAAGGCTGCCCCGGCCAACATGCCCGCCGTGACCGTATACTGCAAAAATACCAGATGATACCCAAAAGCCGCCGTCCAGAACACTGCCTGTGCCAAAACTGCTGCCAGCTTCGCCTCCCATCCGCTGCATAGCCGCAGAATCCGGTATCCGATCAGGAAAATACTCCCGTACTGGCAAACCGCCAGAAAAATGCCAAACACCGGCGCACCGGACACGCTATAGAGCATGGCCAGCCCCCATCCCAAAGGATACAAAAGCTGCATGGTATGCCCGTCCGGGCTTCCGGAATAGACGCCGGAGAGAATATCTTTTATCAGCACATCATCGTTTAAATCATAGTAGCACGCAAACCGCAGGGCAAAAACCCCAAGCAGCGCCGCCACCAAAACGGCCGCCAATCCTATATCCGTCCCCTTTGTTTTATAAATACGCCCCATCCCTTTCCAAAGACGGCCCCCCTTGCCGGGGAGCCGTACACGACCCACTTTATTTTCCATAAAACGCTTTTACTTTCTCCGCCACAAACGCAGCCTCCCCCTCCTGCAGCCCATAGTACATGGGCAGACGCAGCAGACGCTCGCTCTCTTTGGTGGTATATACGTCCTCCCCCGCCATCCTGCCGTACTTAAGGCCGGCATTGGCGGAATGCAGCGGCACATAATGATACACCGCCAAAATATCCGCTTCCTTCAAAAAATCAATTAGGGCGGCCCGTTCCTTTTCATCCGCCGTCTTGATATAAAACATATGGGCATTGTGCACACAGCCCTCCGGCACCGTGGGAAG
>CARDPF010000215.1:1785-5508 GCA_948960675.1 uncultured Eisenbergiella sp. | reverse complement strand
TGAGGAGAACGAGATCTATATTACGAGGGTGATCATTGAGACAAAAAACGGCGCAAAAATGATGGGAAAGCCTATCGGGACATATATCACGCTGGAGGCGCCTGCCATGGCCGAGCAGGATGAGGATTATCACCGGGAGGTTTCCCGGGAACTGGCCAGGCAGCTGCGGAATGTGATGCCCGGACAGGGCAGGGAACAGTCGGTGCTGGTCGTGGGACTGGGAAACCGGGATGTGACGGCGGATGCCCTTGGCCCCCATGTGGCGGATAATCTCTTTGTGAACCGGCATGTGGTGATGGAGTTTGGCAAGGCGGCCTATAATAAGGATAAAATGCATCTGGTCAGCTGTATTGTCCCCGGTGTGATGGCAAAGACAGGGATGGAAAGCGCGGAGATTATCCACGGGGTCGTGCAGGAGACAAAACCGGACTTTTTAATTGCGGTGGATGCGCTGGCGGCGCGCAGTACCAAGAGGCTCAACCGTACCATTCAGGTGACAACCTCCGGCATCTATCCGGGTTCTGGGGTGGGAAACCACAGAAATTCCCTGACGCAGGAGACGCTGGGGGTTCCGGTGCTTGCCATTGGGGTTCCGACTGTGGTGGATGCGGCGACCATAGTGGGGGATGCGTTGGAGAAACTGGAAAAAGAGAACGGTGTACAACGGATTGTTACCCGGGATCACCCAAAGGCGTTGTCGGAACTCAACAATATGTATGTGACCAGTAAGGATATTGACGAGATGGTCAAGAGGTTGAGTTTTACGATTTCAGAAGGCATCAACCTCGCTTTGTGCATGGATGAACAGGATATGGACGGCCGGATGCAGGGGGTGCAAAACGATGTGGAAAAGGCATAAGAAACCGGACTGGCCGCATATATTTTCCCATGGAGAAAAAAAGCGGGATCAGGCAAATTGCATATAGGATGGCAGCACTTTTTTTGGCAGGCTGCATCTTCTGGCTCTGCTCTCCCAAAAAGGAAGAGGGGGAAGAGGGTATCGCACGGCTGGCACTGGGGCAGGTAGAGGAGGCCATGTGCTTTCTCTGGTGTCCGGTGCTTTCTTATGCGCAAAACACGGAGACGGGAGGAATTTGGCAGTTTGTGACCGCACAATTCCCCTTTTTACACGCAGGCCAGGGGGAGGGAACCGTCAGCCTGCAGTGGGAGAGCCGGGAAACACTGGAAGATATCATCCGGGCGGAAGGAAGGGACGAGTACAGCGACAGCCTTTCCGAGGGAGATATGCGGACGCCCCTAAACTCACAGGGCAGGGTGTCAGTGGGGACGGATTTGGAAAAGCTTTTGCAGGAAGAAAACAACAGGGCGCAAAAACGGGAAGAAGAGGAGGCAATACCTAAGCAGGACAAAAGCGGACAAAAGCAGGGGGAAGAAAAACAAGAGGCGGAGCAGCAAGAAAACGGGGAGGACGGCATACATAACAATGTGCAAGAGGGACTCGTGGTAGATTTGCCAAAAGCATCCCAGGGAGGGAAAACGGAGGATTACCAATGGGAATATTATAAAAAGTATGACGCATTGGTCAAGGAGTTTTATGCGGTGGACGCGTCTACTGTCATCGACAGCAGCCAGTTGAACCTGGACACCCTGCTGGGGAAGGATTTTTCCATTGCCAAAAGACAGGATGATCTGCCACAGATTCTGGTTTACCATACCCATTCCCAGGAGGACTTTGTAAATTCCGTGGAAGGGGATATGAACACAACGATTATGGGCGTGGGCGAGGTGCTCACGCAGATTTTGGAGGAGCAATACGGCTATAATGTAATGCATCATCTGGGGCAGTATGATGTGGAAAACCGGGATTATGCATATAATAATTCCCTTCCTGCACTGGAGCAGCTGCTGGCGGAGAACCCAAGCATAGAGGTAGTGATCGACCTGCACCGGGACGAGGTGGCGGGCGACCGGAAGCTGGTGACGCAAATAGAGGGACGCCCAACGGCCATGTTTATGTTCTTTAACGGATTGTCCCGTACCCGAAAGCATGGGGATATCGAATATCTGCCTAATGAAAACCTTTCGGATAACCTGGCGTTTTCGTTTCAGATGCAGGCCCTGTGCAACGAATACTATCCGGGGCTGACCCGCAGGATTTATTTGAAGGGATACCGCTACAACATGCATTTGAAGGCGCGGTATCTGCTCATTGAAATGGGCGCGCAGACCAATACCTATGAGGAATGCTATAACGCCTGCATTCCGCTGGCCCGCGTGCTGGACATGGAATTGTCCGGCACAGACTTTGGCTATGGAGGGTAGCGGGGCCGTGGCAGGCACAAAAAGCTGCGTCAGGTGCAGAACGGCTGGCGGTAGGGGCAGGAATGGGGCGGCGTTTTGGAAAAATTCCCCGTTTTGCATGTGTACATGTGTGAGGAACTGTATGTCCGGCACGGGAGAGCCGACCTCCTCAGGGTACTTCCTTCCCCTCCTGCGCGCACGATGCCCTGCACCCCAGACCTGCTAAATGACATGCTGATGCATGGACACCAGATCATGCGTTTACCGTGCAGGTTTCGGCAAAACTGATTGACCGGGGAAGGAGGTTTTGTTATACTGGATGCAGTTGTGGTATGTGTCCGGCAGGCGCATGCCGGATGCAGGGGACAATGGCGGGAGGTTTTTCATGGCGCAAATCCAACAGAAGAATATCAGAAATTTTTGCATCATTGCACACATAGACCATGGTAAGTCCACATTGGCGGACCGGATTATCGAAAAGACCGGGCTTTTGACAAGCCGGGAAATGCAGGAACAGGTTTTGGACAACATGGAACTGGAACGGGAGCGGGGCATTACCATCAAGTCGCAGGCCGTGCGTACCATTTACCGGGCGCAGGACGGGGAAGAGTACATTTTCAACCTGATCGACACACCCGGTCACGTGGACTTTAATTATGAGGTCAGCCGTGCGCTGGCGGCCTGTGACGGCGCGGTGCTGGTGGTGGACGCGGCGCAGGGCATCGAGGCGCAGACGCTGGCCAATGTTTACCTGGCCCTGGATCATGATCTGGAGGTTTTTCCGGTGATCAATAAAATCGACCTGCCCAGCGCAGAGCCGGACCGGGTGAAGGAGGAGATTGAGGATGTGATTGGGCTGGAGGCCCAGGATGCGCCGCTGATCTCCGCCAAGAACGGCATTCATATCGAGGACGTTTTGGAGCAGATTGTCAAAAAGATTCCCGCGCCGGGCGGGTCGGGGGAAAATCCTTTGCAGGCGTTGATTTTTGATTCCCTCTACGATCCGTATAAAGGGGTGATTGTGTTTTTCCGCGTGATGGAAGGCAGCGTCCGCAAGGGTACGCGGGTCAAAATGATGGCCACCGGGGCGGTTTTTGACACGGTGGAGGTGGGATATTTCGGGGCGGGACAGTTTATCGCCTGTGAAGAACTTACCGCAGGCATGGTGGGATACCTGACCGCTTCCATCAAGAATGTCAAGGATACGCGGGTGGGCGATACCATCACGGATGCGGACAGGCCCTGTGTGGCTGCGCTGCCGGGGTATAAAAAGGTAAATCCCATGGTTTACTGCGGCATGTACCCGGCCGACGGTGCAAGATATCCGGATTTGCGGGATGCATTGGAAAAGCTGAAGCTAAACGACGCTTCCCTGTTTTATGAGCCGGAGACTTCCGTGGCGCTGGGGTTCGGCTTCCGCTGCGGCTTTTTGGGGCTATTGCATTTGGAAATCATACAGGA
>CARDPF010000215.1:0-1775 GCA_948960675.1 uncultured Eisenbergiella sp. | reverse complement strand
ATACAGGAGCGTTTGGAGAGGGAATACAACCTGGATTTGGTGACTACGGCGCCCGGCGTTGTCTATCAGGTGCACAGAACCAACGGGGAAGTGATTGCCCTGACCAATCCCACGAACCTGCCGGATCCTTCGGTGATCGAGTTTATGGAGGAGCCGATTGTCAGTGCGGAGATCATGGTGACTACGGAATTTATCGGCCCTATCATGGAACTTTGCCAGGAGCGTCGGGGACGTTACTTGGGCATGGAATATATGGAGGAGACCCGGGCGCTTCTAAAGTATGAACTTCCTTTGAACGAAATTATATATGACTTTTTTGACGCCCTCAAATCCCGCTCCCGGGGATATGCCTCCTTTGACTACGATATGAAGGGGTATGAGCAGTCGGAACTGGTAAAGCTGGATATTTTGATTAACCGGGAGGAAGTGGATGCCCTGTCGTTTATCGTGCACAAGGACAGCGCTTATGACCGGGGCCGGAAAATGTGCGAGAAGTTAAAGGACGAGATCCCGCGGCATTTGTTTGAAATTCCGATTCAGGCGGCTGTCGGCGGCAAGATCATCGCCCGGGAGACGGTCAAGGCGATGCGTAAGGATGTGCTGGCCAAGTGCTACGGCGGGGATATCACCCGCAAAAAGAAGCTTTTGGAAAAGCAGAAGGAAGGAAAAAAGCGGATGCGCCAGATCGGCAATGTGGAAGTGCCCCAGAAAGCGTTTATGAGCGTGCTGAAGCTGGATGACCAGTGATGGGTGCGTTGCGGCCTTTGGAAATTTATGTGCACATTCCTTTTTGCAGGCAGAAATGTCTGTACTGTGATTTTTTGTCGGCTGCCGCACCGGATGGGGTCATGGGCCGGTATGTGGATGCGCTGTGTCGGCAGGTGGAGCGGGAAGCGTTGCAGTATGCCGGATATGTGGTACAGACCGTTTTTGTGGGGGGAGGGACGCCCTCCATTTTGACGGGACTGCAGATGCAGAGGATTTTGGGAACCTTACGGGAGTATTTTACTTTTTCACCGGAGGCAGAGATCACGGTGGAATGTAATCCCGGCACACTGGATGATGCAAAGCTTGCCTGCTACCGGCAGGCGGGAGTAAACCGCCTGAGCATTGGACTGCAGTCTGCACAGGACAGTGAACTGCGGGCGCTGGGGCGCATTCATGATTTCGCGGCTTTTCTCAAAAGCTACCGGGCTGCGAGAAAGGCAGGCTTTTCCAATATCAATATTGATTTGCTGTCCGCCCTGCCCGGCCAGACGCTGGAGGGGTGGACGGATACCCTGCGCAAAACCGCCGCGCTTTTGCCTGAGCATATTTCCGCCTACAGTCTGATTATTGAGGAGGGCACCCCTTTCTACGACAGATATGGGGACGGGTGCGCGCCCGGTTTTTTACCCCTGCCTTCCGAAGAGGAGGAGCGGCGCATGTATGAGCGGACGGGGGAATTTTTGCGGGAGCAGGGATATTACCGGTATGAGATTTCCAACTATGCAAAGCAAGGGTATGCGTGTCGGCACAATATCGGCTACTGGAAGCGGACAGAGTACGTGGGGTTTGGGCTTGGCGCATCGTCGCTTGTGGACAATGTGCGGTGGAAGACGACGCAGGATTTGGAAAATTATGAAAACACTTTTGAGAGAACCGAAATACAGCGGCTTTCCCGGACGGAGCAGATGGAAGAATTTATGTTTTTGGGGCTGCGTATGACGGAAGGGGTCGCCGTGGCCGATTTCAGGAGACTGTTTGGGATCGGGATTTGGGAGGTCTACCGGGAT
>CARDPF010000214.1 GCA_948960675.1 uncultured Eisenbergiella sp. | reverse complement strand
GATTGCGGACAATATGCGCAATGTGGCCGTCACGGAAGGCGATAAGGTGGAAGCGCAGGTGAAGTTTGGCTGGGAGATCGACGCGTATCCGGTCAACGAGATTGCAGAGTGCGTGGAGGATGTCAGCGAGGGCGATATTAACGCGCTGGTGGAAGAGTATTACAGCAAATACCAGATCATCGACGAGGGCCGGGATGCGGAAGAGTTCCGGCGGCATGTGGCGGTGCAGGCCGGTATTGAGATCGGTTTTGAACGCTTTTTGCAGGAAAAGAATTACCATGCGATCGTGACCCATTTCGGTGACCTAGGATCCTTAAAGCAGCTTCCCGGACTTGCCATCCAGAGACTGATGGAGAAGGGCTATGGTTTTGGCGGCGAGGGCGACTGGAAAACGGCGGCCATGGTACGCCTGATGAAGATTATGACGCAGGGGATGAAGGATGCGAAGGGTACCTCTTTTATGGAGGATTATACGTACAACCTGGTTCCGGGCAAAGAAGGAATCCTGCAGGCGCATATGCTGGAGGTTTGCCCCACCATCGCAGACGGCCCCATCGGCATCAAGGTCTGCCCCTTGTCCATGGGCGACAGGGAGGATCCGGCGAGGCTGGTATTTACGTCCAAAGAGGGGAGCGGCATCGCAACTTCCCTGATTGACCTGGGGACGCGTTTTAGGCTGATTATCAACGAGGTGGATTGCAAGAAGGTGGAAAAACCCATGCCTAAGCTGCCGGTGGCGACGAATTTCTGGACACCCAGACCGAATTTGACGGTGGGCGCGGAGAGTTGGATTTTGGCAGGCGGCGCGCACCATACGGCATTTTCGTATGACCTGACCACCGAGCAGATGGTTGACTGGGCGGATGCCATGGGAATTGAGACGGTTGTGATTGATGGGGACACCACCATCCGTGGCTTTAAAAATGAAATGAGATGGAATGCGGCGACCTACCGCTGAGCAGATATTTTTTAGGGTATTGCGCGGGTTTGGCGGGTATCCGGTAGGCCTGCGCAGGAATGGGGGAAATTATGAGCAAAGAACAAATCAGGGCATCCGTCAGGGAAGGCAGAACCGTGCTGGGGATTGAGTTTGGATCTACGCGCATCAAGGCAGTGCTGACGGACGAAAACCATACGCCGATTGCTTCCGGCGCACACGATTGGGAGAACCGTCTGGAAAACGGCGTTTGGACCTACCGTCTGGAGGACATTTGGACAGGGCTGCAGGACAGCTACCAAAAGATGGCGGCCGATGTTATGGAAAAGTATGGGGAAGAATTGACCACCATCGGTGCAATCGGTTTTTCCGCCATGATGCACGGGTACATGGCGTTTGATGAAAAGGGGGAACTTCTGACGCCTTTCCGCACCTGGCGCAACACGATCACGGAAAAGGCGGCATCTGTCCTTTCCGGTGAGTTCCATTTCAATATTCCCCAGCGCTGGAGTATCGCCCATTTATACCAGGCCGTTTTGAACGGGGAAGAGCATGTGGCAAAAATCACGTTTTTAAGTACGCTGGCCTGCTACATCCACTGGAAGCTGACAGGGGAGAAGGTTGCCGGAATCGGCGAGGCCTCCGGGATGTTTCCCATTGATTCTGCCACAAAGGATTACGATGAGACGATGGCAGCGCGCTTTGACGCAATGTTGGAGGAATACCATTATCCCTGGAAGCTGCGGGATATTTTGCCCAAGGTATTGGTGGCGGGAGAACCTGCGGGAAAGCTGACGGAGGAAGGGGCAGGGCTTTTGGATGTCTCCGGCAAATTGAAGGCGGGCATTCCGTTATGCCCTCCGGAGGGGGATGCGGGAACCGGGATGGCGGCTACCAAGAGTGTGGCGGTACGCACCGGGAATGTTTCCGCAGGAACCAGTGTGTTTGCCATGATCGTGCTGGAAAAAGCGCTTTCCAACATGTATCCGGAGATTGATATGGTGACGACCCCTTCTGGCGATCCGGTTGCCATGGTGCATTGCAACAACTGCACCTCCGACTTAAACGCCTGGGTAAATCTGTTTGATGAATTTGCTTCCTGCTTCGGGGTAAAGGCGGACAAGAATGAATTGTTTTCCGTTCTTTACCAAAAAGCGATGGAGGGGGATAAGGACTGCGGCGGCCTGATGGCGTACAATTATTTCTCGGGGGAACCCGTGACGGGTTTCGAGGAGGGACGGCCCATGTTTTTGCGCCGGCCGGACAGCTGTTTTACCCTGGCAAACTTTATGCGGACCCATTTGTACAGTTCGCTGGCCACTTTGAAGATCGGTCTGGATATTTTGCTGAAGGAGGAAGATGTGCAGATTGATACGGTCACAGGACACGGCGGTCTGTTTAAGACGGAAGGCGTAGGGCAGAGCATTCTGGCGGCGGCGATGAACGCGCCCATTTCCGTGATGGAGACGGCGGGGGAAGGCGGCGCCTGGGGAATTGCCCTGCTGGCGGCTTATATGCTTTACAAAAAAGAAGGGCAGGGACTGGACGCTTATTTGGAAGAAAAAGTGTTTGCAGATATGGAAGTCAAGACCCTGCAGCCAGACCCTGCGGATGTGGCAGGCTTCGATACTTTTACCGCGCGGTATGAGGATTGCCTGGCTGCCGAGCGTGCCGCTGTCAACAGTCTCGCCATGTAGCTTACTATGAAAGCCCCGACCGGCAGCCGGGTGTATGGGCAAGCTTGCTTGCACAGACACCCGGATATCGGGCGGGCAAGCCGGTATGAACAAGGAGGGCGATAGCCCGGATTGTGAATACCGGCGGCGGTTGCGAGAGCGCGCCAGCGCGTAGCAACCGGCTTTCATGCATGGTGGCGTGCCGGCAATGGCGCATGCCAGTTTACGGTGGGAACACGGTACAGGGTAACGGTGCAGGCCTGTCCAAACTGTTACGATACAGAAGCGGAGGGGTGGTTTTTGGACAGTAGAACCTGCAATACCGCCCCGGAGCGTTTTGATATGGGAAAGAGAGGGAAAAGATTGAAAATTTAAATTTTCAATCGCGGGATTTGTGCCTGCGCGCTGTAAAGCCATAAATGGCTTGGCACAAACTCGTAAGCCATGTATGGCTTTGCACAATAAAGCAGCGCAGAAATGGAGTAAATCATGTTGGAAGAACTCAAAAAAGCAGTTTATGAGGCAAATATGCAGCTGCCCCATTATGGGCTGGTTACGTTTACCTGGGGGAACGTCAGCGGAATAGACCGGGGCAGGGGATTGTTTGTGATCAAGCCCAGCGGTGTGGAGTATGATAAGATGACGCCGGAGGATATGGTGGTGATGGACTTAAACGGTAATCAGGTGGAGGGAAAATACAGGCCGTCCTCCGATACCGCCACCCATATTGAGATTTATAAAGCATTTTCAGAGGTAGGCGGCATCGTGCACACGCACTCCTCTTATGCCACGAGCTGGGCACAGTCCGGAAGGGGGATTCCCTGCTATGGAACCACCCATGCGGATTACATGTACGGGGAAATTCCCTGCCTGCGCTGCCTCAACGAGGATGAGATCGAGGAGGCATATGAGAAAAATACGGGACGCCTGATTGTCAACGAGTTTAAGCGTCTCTGTATGGATCCCGTTGCCATGCCTACCGTGTTGTGTAAAAACCATGGCCCTTTTGCATGGGGCAAAGACGCCCATGAGGCTGTGCACAATGCGGTTGTACTGGAGGAAGTGGCAAAAATGGCGTTTCGCGCGGAACTGATCAACTCCCGCATCCAGCCGGCGCCGCAAGCCTTGCAGGATAAGCATTACACCAGAAAACACGGCGCCAACGCTTATTACGGACAGGATACGGAATAAGGGGCAAGACGTCTGGGGCAGCGCAAAACGGTGTTTTCTACGGTGAAGAAATTGGCGATATGCCGGAAAGAGAGAAGTGTGAAGATTGAAAATTAAAATTTTCAATCGCGAGATTTGTGTCTGCGCGCTGCAAAGCCATAAATGGCTTGGCACAAACTCGTAAGCCATGTATGGCTTTGTGCAACAAAGCAGCGCAGAAATGGAGTAAACAATGGATATTTTAGAATTGAAGAAACATGCCAATGATGTCCGCAAAGGCATTGTTGCGGCAGTTCACGGGGCAAAAGCGGGACATCCCGGCGGCTCATTATCCGCAGCGGACATTTTTACCTATTTGTATTTCGAGGAGATGAACATTGACCCCCAAAATCCGAAGATGCCGGATCGTGACCGTTTTGTCCTTTCCAAGGGGCATACGGCGCCGGGGCTGTATTCCACGCTGGCAAACAGGGGCTATTTTCCGGTGGAGGATCTGCCTACCCTGCGCCATCTGGGGTCTTATCTGCAGGGACATCCCTGTCTGCAGCATGTGCCGGGAGTGGATATGTCTTCCGGATCCCTCGGTCAGGGCATCTCTGCGGCCGTAGGCATGGCTTTGGGCGCGAAGCTTTCCGGAAAGGACTTCCGCGTGTACACACTGCTGGGCGACGGCGAGATTGAGGAAGGGCAGGTTTGGGAAGCGGCCATGTTTGCCGGACACCGCAAGCTGGACAATCTCGTGGTGATCGTGGACAACAACGGGCTGCAGATCGACGGACGCATTGATGATGTGTGCTCCCCTTATCCCATCGACAAAAAATTTGAAGCCTTCAATTTCCATGTGGTGGATTTGGCAGACGGCAACGATATGGAACAGGTACGGGCGGCTTTTGAGGAAGCGCGCAGTGTAGAGAAAAAGCCGGTTGCGATCATTGCCCATACCCTCAAGGGCAAAGGCGTATCCTTCATGGAGGGAAGCGTGGACTGGCACGGCAAGGCGCCCAACGATGCAGAGTATGAGATCGCCAAGGCGGATCTGGAAAGGATCGGTGAAACATTATGTCAGAAGTAAAGAAAGTAGCGACCAGGGAAGCCTATGGCAACGCGCTGGCTGAATTTGGGGAAGCTTATCCCGACATGGTGGTTTTGGACGCGGATCTTGCGGCGGCTACCAAAACCGGTGTTTTTAGGAAAAAGTATCCCGAAAGGCATGTGGACTGTGGGATTGCGGAAGCCAATATGATGGGAATTGCCGCCGGGCTTTCCCTGACGGGGAAGATTCCCGTGGCGAGCACATTCGCCATGTTTGCGGCCGGACGGGCGTTTGAGCAGGTGCGCAACTCCATCGGTTATCCGCACTTAAACGTCAAGATCGGGGCTACCCATGCAGGCATCACCGTGGGGGAGGACGGCGCCTCCCATCAGTGTAACGAGGACATCGCCCTGATGCGTACGATTCCGGGCATGACGATTTTGAACCCTTCCGACGCAGTGGAAGCCAGGGCGTGCGTGAAAGCGGCGCTGGATATGGAAGGGCCCGTGTATATGCGTTTCGGACGCGCGGCAGTGCCGGTGATCAATGACCGGGAGGATTATCAGTTTGAGGTCGGCAAGGGCGAAGTATTGCGGGAAGGCAGCGATGTGACCATCGTCGCCACCGGCATCATGGTGAATTCGGCATTGGAGGCTGCGGACAAACTGGCTGCGGACGGGATCAGCGCGGAGGTGATCAATATTTGTACGATCAAGCCCCTGGACA
>CARDPF010000213.1 GCA_948960675.1 uncultured Eisenbergiella sp. | reverse complement strand
GGGGCATGCATTTTGTGCATGCCGCCTCCACATAGCTTAATTGCTCCAGATTGATGGCGGGATTGTGGCAAATTGTCCCGTTCGTCACTTCAAAACACAGCGTACGCAGCCCTTCTATGTGGCTTGTCGTACCTTTTTTCCAATATCCCACTGCAGGATCCTCTACAAATATAGTCCTTCCGCGACTTTACGTAAAATCTCCTGACTGGCCCCCGGAATCCGGCCCAGATGATCCGGCCCCACATTCAACAGATAATTGATGCCCAGCCCGTTTAACTTTTTCTTGATTTTCAGGATTGTCCCGGCATCCTTCCAGTCCTGGTCCCAGGCACAATACCCCCAGCTGTTGTTTATGGTCGCCGCGGTCTCATAAAGACCGTAGGGCGATGGCTTAAATCCGCCGCAGTCGTTGAGTCTTGTGGGATCAAACGCTCCCCCCTTGGGTATGGAATCCGGGATTTCATTGTCCCCCAGGGAAACATAATCATAAGCGCCGTTACCCAGACGGGAGTTAATCAGGCAATCCGGCTGGTACTTTTTCACCAAATCATATAATTCGCGGCTTTGTCCGTCCCGGATGGTCATGGGAACATCGAACCAGATCAGGCACAGTTCCCCATACCCCCGAAGGATTTCTTCCACCTGAGGCTTAATTTTGTTCTCAAAGCAAATGTCAAAATTCTTTTTTTCATTCTCCGGAAAATCCCACTCATTGCACCAGGACTGCCCCGAGCAGGGGATGTGGCCGGAAAGGTATCCGCCGCCGTGTTCCTCATGCCAGTCCAAATCCTGTGAATAGTAAAGGCCAAATTTTAACCCGTGTTTATAGCAGGCCTCGGAAAGCTCCCCGATGACATCCCTGCCAAAGGGCGTAGCGTCCACCACATTGAATGTATCCACCTTGGAATGAAACAGGGCAAATCCTTCGTGATGCTTGCTGGTAATCACAAAATACTTCATTCCGCATTCTTTGGCAAACCGGATCCACCCGTCGGCATCAAAAAAGACCGGATTAAACGCTTTCGCAAGCTTGTCATATTCCGCCCTTGGGATGCGCAGCTTCGCCTGAATCCATTCCGCATAACTGCTGCCCTTCTTTCCGTCCCACTCGCCGCCCAGCAAAGAATAAAGCCCCCAATGCACCATCATGCCATACTGCGCTTCCCGGAACCATTTCCTCATATCCATACCAAATTTCCCCCTAACCTTCCTGCCAGCCATGGCGGGCGTAAATTAGTCTGCCGACGCAAACTGCCCGCAAACGCTTTGATTTTTCGTAACAGTTCAGCCTGTGGCTTCACTGCCCTGAGCTGAACTGTTACGATTTTTCAGCCATATCTTAATTATACCACATCCCCACGACATGTCACCTAAGATCTTTTCATAAACATCCCCAAATTATAACAACTGCAACAACTTTATTACGAACTTTCTGCGGTGCTATGGATCATTTGAAAAATTTGTGGTATACTATACAAGAAAGTAGCGACGTATCCGTCGCAAGTACGAGGTTGCCAAGATGATTAAACGAGATTTCTATTTGAATCGCATGATCCATAATATGTGGAACGGTGAGGTCAAAGTAATTACCGGCATCCGCCGCTGCGGAAAATCAGTATTGCTGTTTGATTTGTTCCATGAACACCTTCTCTCACAGGGGGTTCAGGAACACCACATCATAAAAATTGAATTGGACCAGAGACGTTACTATAAGTTCAGAAATCCTATCACGCTTTGTGAATATGTTGAGACCCTTGTTGCGGAAAAAAAAGAGGAAAAATTTTATCTTTTCATTGACGAAATCCAGCTTACCACAAAAGTTATTGACAAAGAAAACGGTGGGATTGAGGTTTCCATCTATGATATGCTAAATGAACTCAAAGCATATAAGAATTTGGATGTGTATGTAACCGGCAGTAACTCCAAAGGACTGTCAAAAGACATTGCCACAGAGTTCCGTAGCCGTGCTACCCAAATCTATGTATTTCCTCTGTCCTTTGAAGAATTCTATTCTCATGTGGGTGGTGACGAGCGAAAGGCTCTGGATACCTACATGCTTTACGGCGGCATGCCACGCCTGCTGGCGTTAACAGAAGAAAAGGACAAAAAAGATTATTTGTCCTCCCTGCACAGCGAATTGTATGTAAAGGATATTGTAGAGCATAATGGGATTGAACGTGAGGATATTCTGAATGATATTCTGGACTTCCTTGCTTCACAGATCAGTTCCCTGACCAATCCCACGAATATTGCCAATACGCTGAGCAGCATGAAAAATGAAAAGGTCAACTCCACACTGGTTTCAAACTATGTGCAGTACATCATTGATTCATTCCTTGTTTCTATGGCAAAGCGCTACGATGTGAGAGGAAAGACCTATTTCAAATATCCTAACAAATACTATTACACGGATCTTGGCCTTCGTAATGCCAGATTGCGCTACCGCCAGTACGATCCCGGCCACATTATGGAAAACATTATCTACAATGAACTTCTTCGTCGAGGATATTCCGTTGATGTTGGTGTTGTGACTGACCGTACCGGTGGTGCAAACGTACAAAAGGAAATTGACTTCGTCGTAAACGATGCAGATAAAAAGATATACATCCAATCAGCCTTCCAGATGGATACTGATAAAAAAGAATCCTCTGAATCTGCATCTTTGATACTGACAAAGGACTTCTTCAAAAAAATCATTGTCCGCATGGATATTCCACATAGCTTCTATGATGACAACGGAATTTTTCATTGCAACCTAATTGACCTACTGCTTGGTCGTGTAGAATTGTTTTAACCAACAAGCCAAACTGATGCCGTATATGCCATTACTATGAAGGTTCCAAAACCTACAAGTAGGACTGCGCACCCGCTGCGCAGTCCGTGCACGCACCATGCGGCAGGGCCGCATGTGTGCATGCCCTTCATAGGAAACCCCTTTCATGCGTGGTGGCGCGCCAACCCCGGCGCATGCCGGTTTAGGAAGTCCCTAACACGCCTCGCCCATGGTTTTTCAACCTCTGTTTCATTTATGCGCTGCTTTCTTAACCCCTGCCGTCCTCCCGGTACCATTTCGCCTGCTCGTTCCAGATACGGTAAAAGCGCCCTTTTTGCCCCATCAGTTCTGCAAAGCTTCCGGCTTCGGCAATGTAGCCGCCCTCCAGCAAAAAAATCCGGTCGGCGCTGCGGACCGCCCCCAGCCGGTGTGTAATCAAAACCACCGTCCTGTTTCGCCCCAGTTCCTCCATCTTCCCAAAAAGCGCCCTTTCCTCCAGCGGATCAATGGCCGCCGTAGGTTCATCCAGAAATACAATGGGACGCTGCCGGTACCGGCAGCGGGCCAGCGCCAGACGCTGCCACTGCCCGCCGGAGATTTCGGTTCCGCCGAATTCCCTGCCCAGCAAAATCTCCTCCGGCCTGCCGGGTACCCCCACACCGGCCCAGGAAAGGGCGCTTTCGATTTTTTCTGCATCCGCCTGCCCTGCAGGGGCATTTTGTCCGGCAGTATCCCCCAGCAGGACATTCTGTGCAAGCGTCAGCTTATAACAGCCAAAATTCTGGTACACGGCGCTGACCCTGTCAAAAATACTGTCCTCCCGCAGCCGGCTGCGGGGTATGCCGCCCATCTCCATGCTTCCCTGCGAAGGTACCAAAAACCCGGACAAAAGCTTTGCAAGTGTCGTCTTACCCGCCCCGTTTTCCCCGACAACAGCAATTTTTTCCCCTTTTTGGATGGACAGGGAAATATCCTTTAGCGCGTCCTCCCCCGCATTGGGATAACGGTAAAAAACATGTTCCAGACGCATCAGTTCCCCGTCTTTCTCCCCCTGCACCGCTTCCCCCAAAACCCCTGTCCCGTCCTGAACCTCCAGATCCATCAGGGCAAAAAATGCGGATGCCATCATACCGGTCTGCAGGATTTCACCCGCATGGTCAAAAAGCCGGGTGAACGCATCTGTCAGCACCGAAAAGCTGCTCAGAAGAACGGAAAACGCACCTATCGTTATCCGGCCCGCCGCCAACAGCCAAAACATCATGCATACCGCGCCTGCGTGAAACAGGGATTTCAGCACGGAAAAGGCAACGCTGCCGCAGCCTGTCTGCCGGATTTGATACCGTTCCCGCCCGTCCGACTCCCTGCATGCTTCCCGGTACTTATCCGCCACATACTGCCCTGCCCCGTGGTGGGCGATTTCCTTCTTGCTTCCTGCGGCAGACAAAAGCCCGAAGGCATAGGCTTTTTTCCGGGAAGGCTGCACCGTATCCGCAAGCAGCCTTGCCCTAAATTTTGCGCCCCACAGCTTTTCCGCAATTACCGGCATGCTTACCAATACCACAAAAACCGTCATCACCGGATCCATTGCGGCAAGATAACCGCTTACCGCCGCAAGATTTAGGGCCACGACCAGGGACACCACCGCCAAATTTGCCGTAAACACCAAAAACATGGCTGCCTGCTTTGCCCCCTCCACGATTTGGTAATACTGCGCATCGTCATAGTATTCCAGTGGAATCTGCGCGCTCTTGTCATGAATCCTGGCATCCAGTCCCATCAGCACATAGCGGAAATAGCCAAACTCCATATACTGCATGGAAGCCAGTTCCAGCAGCCTTTTCATCATATATGTCCCGATCAATATCCATACCGGCCCCAAATAGGAAGACAGGGGACGTCCCAAATCCAGCTTGGCCACATCGTCCACAATCCGCTGCTGCCAGTACAGCAGCACGGCAGGCAGCGCCATGCCCGGCAGGGACAAAAGCAGGTATACCGCCATGCGGACAGGGCAAATCGGAATGACAAGCCTTAAAACCCTCGCAATGTTTTTCATGTATACATTCCTTTCTGGGCTTCAAACATCCGGCGGTACAACCCGTTTTCCTTTTCCATCAGCTGCATATGGGTTCCCTGCTCCACAAACCTTCCCCCACTGAGCACACAGATTTCATCCGCGCCCACAGCGGCCCCCAGCCGGTGCGTCACAAAAATATTTGCACAGTTTGGGGAACGCTTCCGTAAGAAGTCCGTATACAGACGGGATTCCGCCACCGGATCCATCGCCGCCGCAGGCTCGTCCCAAATGCAGATGCCGGCCTCCCGGTACAGCATGCGGGCAATGGAAAGGCGCTGCCACTGGCCACCCGACAGGTCGCTTCCCCCGGCCTCCAAATTCCCAAGCTTCGTGTCATAGGCCTCCTGACAGCCTGCGATCCACCCGTCCAGCCCGGCCTGTCCTGCCGCCTGCCGCATGCCCGCTTCCCGCCCCTGCCTGCCAAGGCAGGAAAGGAAAATATTTTCCCCCACCGTATAGTCGTACCGGTTAAAATCCTGAAAAACTGCCGAAAAATATCCCTGCAGCCTCCCAAAATCCATTTTTTCCGTATTTTCCCCGTCGATGGTAATGCTTCCCCCAATTGGCCGGTAAAACCCCATCAAAAGCTTGATCAGCGTCGATTTCCCGCAGCCGTTTTCCCCCACCAGCGCATAATTTTTACCGGCGTAAAATGTAAAATCCAGACCGTCCAGCACAGGCCTTTCCTGTCCCGGATACCCA
>CARDPF010000212.1 GCA_948960675.1 uncultured Eisenbergiella sp. | reverse complement strand
GGCAGGGAGGTTAGGTTGAAAAACCATATGCGACAGTTTTTCAACCGTGAATTTATGCCCGCTAGGGCGGGCAGGGAGGTTAAGATAGCGAATATGGATAAGGAGCGTTTGAATAAATATCTTGCAGAGTCCGGGCTTTGCTCCAGAAGGGAAGCGGACCGTTACATTGAAGAAGGCAGGGTGCTGGTCAACGGGGAAAAGGCTGTGCCCGGTATGAAGGTCGGCGACCGGGACAAAATAACAGTGAACGGCAAGCCCCTTGCCCATAGGGAGAAAAAGGTCGTGCTTGCCTATTATAAGCCGGCAGGGGTAGTCTGTACGGAGAAAGACCGGCACGCGACCGTGACGATACGGGACGTGCTGGATTACCCCGTGCGGGTCACCTATGCGGGCAGGCTGGACAAGGACTCCGAAGGACTGCTTTTGATGACCAACGACGGGGATCTGATCAACGGCCTGATGCGGGCGGCGAATTTTCACGAAAAGGAATATGTTGTGCGGGTGAACAAGCCCATCGACAGGGAATTCTTAAAAAAGATGTCGGACGGCGTGATGTTAAAGGATTTGAATGAAAAGACGCGTCCCTGTACCGTCAGGGAAGAGGGAAAATTCGTGTTCCGCATCACGCTTACGCAGGGGCTCAACCGCCAGATCCGGCGTATGTGCAGGACGCTTGGATATGATACGGTGAGCATCAAGCGGGTGCGGGTTGCCAACATTGTGCTGGGGAACCTGGTGTCCGGCTCTTACCGGCGGGTTGCAGGGGAAGAGTTAAAGGAACTGTATGCGCGGGTAGGAAGGCAGTCAAGTCAAAAAAGGCAGGACAAAAAGGCATGAACGAAGTGCAAAGAATGAAAGAACTGGTTGCGCTGTTAAACGAGGCCTCCAAGGCATATTATGCGCAGGATCGTGAGATCATGGACAATTTGGAATATGACAGGCTTTATGACGAACTGGCAGGACTGGAGGAAAAAACAGGGATTGTCCTGACAAACAGCCCTACGGTGTCGGTGGGCTATGAGGCGGTGGAGGAACTGCCCAAGGAGCGTCATGAACTGCCCATGCTTTCCCTTGGGAAAACCAAAAGCCGGGAAGAACTGGCAGAGTGGCTGGGGGAGCAGAAAGGAATTTTGTCCTGGAAGCTGGACGGTCTGACGATTGTCCTCACCTACCGTAACGGTTCGCTTTTTAAGGCGGTCACCCGGGGAAACGGGGAAGTGGGGGAGGTGGTCACGGGGAATGCCAGGACATTTATCAATTTGCCTGCCCATATTCCCTGGAAAGGGGAACTGGTTCTGCGGGGGGAGGCGGTGATCACTTATGCGGATTTTGAAAAAATCAACCAAAAAATAGAAGATGCGGATGCGCGTTATAAAAACCCGAGAAACCTATGCTCCGGCTCCGTGCGTCAGCTCAACAGCGAAATTACGGCGGACAGGATGGTTCGCTTCTTTGCGTTTTCCCTGGTGAAGGCGGAGGGCACCGATTTTGGAAATTCCCGTGAAAAGCAGCTTTTATTCTTGCAGCAGCAGGGCTTCGAGGTGGTACAATACCGGTGCGTGACGGCGCAGAATGTGGTGGAGGAGGTAACAGCCTTTGAGGGGAGGGTGGGGGACTACCCGGTTCCATCTGACGGGCTGGTGCTTATGCTGGATGACATTGCCTATGGCAAATCCCTGGGGGTGACGGCCAAGTTCCCGAGGGATTCCATCGCATTTAAGTGGGCGGATGAGTTGGCAGAGACTACGCTTTTGGAGATGGAGTGGAGCGCCAGCCGCACGGGATTGATCAACCCGGTGGCGGTTTTTGCACCCGTGGAACTGGAGGGGACGACGGTGAGCCGCGCCAGTGTCCACAACGTGAGTATTGTGCGGGAACTGAAACTGGGGATCGGCGACCGGATTATGGTTTATAAGGCGAATATGATCATTCCCCAGATCGCGCAGAACCTGACCAAAAGCGACAGCCTTGCGATCCCCAAAAAATGTCCGGTGTGCATGGGGCCCACGAAAATTTTGCGGGAAAACGATACCGAAACCCTGGTCTGTACCAATCCGGACTGTGACGCCAAAAAAATCAAGGCGTTTACCCTGTTTGTAAGCCGCGACGCCATGAACATCGACGGGTTGTCGGAAGCTACGCTGGAGAAATTTCTGGCCAAAGGATTTTTGCACACCTATGCGGATTTGTTTGGGTTAGAGCGGTACCGGGACGAGATTGTGGAAATGGAAGGGTTTGGGGAAAAATCATACCAAAACCTGACGGAAAGCCTGGAGCGGGCGCGCCATACGACCCTGCCGCGCCTGATTTACAGCTTCGGCATTCCAAACATCGGGATAGCCAATGCAAAAATGCTTTGCCGCAGGTACCGCAACGATCTGCCAAAGCTGCTGCATGCGCCCGCTGAGGAATTGGCGGGCATCGACGGTGTGGGGCCTGTGATTGCGGCTTCCTTCCACGATTTTTGGGAGGCCAAAAAGAACGTGGATGCGCTTGACGCCCTTTTGGGGGAGGTGGAGATCGCGCAGGAAGTATTTGTGGAGGAAGAAGCGCTGCCCTTGGCGGGAAAGGTGTTTGTGATTACGGGCAGTCTGGTTCATTTTGAAAACCGCAGTGCCCTAAAGGAGCGGATCGAAGCCCTGGGTGCGAAGGTCACGGGCAGCGTAACCGGGAAGACGGATTTTTTGATCAATAACGACAGCGCTTCCGGGTCATCCAAAAATAAAAAGGCGAAGGAACTGGGGGTGGAGATCCTTACGGAGGAAGACTTCATCCAGCGTTTTTTGGAGGGAGGAATGGAAAATGCCGATCAAGGTGCAGAGTGAACTGCCCGCGAGGGAAATTCTGGATAATGAAAACATATTTGTGATGGACGAATACCGGGCCATGCATCAGGACATGCGGCCGCTGCAGATCTGCATTTTGAACCTGATGCCGGTCAAGCAGGATACGGAACTGCACATCCTGCGTTCCCTCTCCAACACGCCCCTGCAGGTGGACGTGACCTTTATGAAAATGAACAGCCATGTATCCTTAAACACGTCCGCCACCCATTTGAACAAGTTTTATGATACCTTTGATGCGCTTCGGGATAACAAATACGACGGACTGATCATCACGGGCGCTCCCGTGGAGCAGATTGCGTTTGAAGAGGTGGATTACTGGCCGGAATTGTGCGAGATCATGGAGTGGTCCAAAACCCATGTGCATTCGGTTTTCCATATTTGCTGGGGCGCACAGGCCGGGCTGTATTACCATTTCGGCTTGGATAAGGTATTGCTCAAAGAAAAACTGTTCGGGGTGTATGCGCACCGGGTGTTAAACCGGAAAGTGCCCCTGGTGCGGGGCTTTGACGATGTGTTTTATATTCCCCACAGCAGGCATACAGCCACGCCCGCAGGGGCGATCCATGGCTGTGACAGCTTAACCGTCATGGCGGAATCCGAGGAAGCCGGGGTGCTATTGTGCATGACAAAAGATGGCAGTCAGGTTTTTGTCATGGGCCATCCCGAGTATGACCGTTATACCCTCCATCAGGAATATATGCGGGATGTGCAAAAGGGACTGCCCATCCATGTGCCAGAGCATTACTATCCGGGGGACGACCCGGCACGCAAGCCGGTGCTGTCCTGGCGGTCGCATTGTAATAACCTTTATACCAACTGGATTAATTATTACGTGTACCAGACTACGCCGTATGACATCCGGGAGATCTGAAAAAGGCAGTAAATATGCGGGACTGCGGGGACAGTGCTTTTTAAGGGCTTTGGTAAAATGTATCGTTTTTACCCATAGTTTTGCGGGATTTTCCGGTATTACATTCGGGTTGATATGCGATATGGTCTATACATGCATTGAGAGGAGATGGGAATATGTGTCAGGCATTGCTTGAAATCATGGTACCGGAAATCATTAAAATCAAAGAGAATAACAGACAGACGACCTGACAGGTAACGATTCTTATAATGGTAAAATGCTTTTGTGACTCAGGTGCGGATGATTGCAGAATTGTAGGAATACGCAAAAAGATTACGACCTTTCGGATGAAGAAATGAAAGAATATCTGGTAGAAGAAGAGTAATGAAAAGACATTCCGGCTGGGTGAATAACCAGCCGGAATTTTTTGCGCCTGTTCCACCGTTTCCACCGGTTATAAAATGGCATAAGTCGGCATTTATGTACCGGTTATGGTGGATGGAATGGGTGGAAATGATGGAAAGCGCCACTGATTCCTGTGGATAACAGAAGGGGCATCGCAGAGGGATGGGATTGAACTGTTTCCGGTATTTTCGGCGTACTTTTGCAACAAGGTGTATCGGAGCGGGGATACTTCCCAAAACAGTACAGAAATATCTGGGACATGCTACCCTGCAAATGACAATGGATTTATATGTGCATGTGACAGAGGAATTCAAAAAGGAAGAGCTTAAGAAGCTTGACAGCATATTCCCGGCAGAAAAACAGGGATAATGAATTGAAAAGCGGAAATGCTTTGAAAAGCCGATGAAATTTGCTATAATATATTATAACAAATTTCATCGGGATATCGGACGTGGTAAAAAGATGGTCGGGAAAGGTCATGCAGCAGCCGGATCTGTGTATGGAACTGCTGCACAGGATACTTCCGGATCTGGAGATAGACCATATAGAGTACCCGGAGGCGCAAAAAGGGATAAGCATTGATACGGATGCCAAAAGCGTCAGGCTCGATGTATATGTGAAAGATGGGAAAGGGACTGTTTACGACATTGAGATGCAGGTGGCCGATACAAAGGAATTGCCGAAACGGGCGAGATATTACCAGAGTCTGATTGATCTGCAGTTGATTGATAAGGGACAGGCGTACAAAAAGCTGAAGCCCAGCTATATTATATTTATCTGTCCCTTTGATGCATTTGGCAAGGGAAGGCATATTTATACTTTTGAAAATACATGCCGCGAAGACAGGAGTATTTTGCTGGGAGACGGCACAACCAAAATATTCTTAAACACGGACAGTGATCTGGATGATGTCAGTAAGGAATTGAGGGCATTTCTGGATTATGTTGCGGGAAAAAAGCCGGAAGATGATTTTGTAAAGAAACTGGAAAAAGCCGTAAAAGAAGCGAAAAGGAACAGGGAATGGAGGCATGAGTATATGACCTTATTGATGCGTGATCAGGAAAATATGGAGAAAGGCATGGAAAAAGGCATTCTGGCAATGGTATCCGTGCTAAGGGATTTAGGGATTCCGGATAAAACAATAGTGCAGAAAATACAGGAAAAGTTCCAGTTTTCGAAGGAAGATGCGGAACGGTATATCTGATGACGGGGAAAGCTTTTGGGCTGCATCTTACGACGGGATAAAAATGGGGTAAAGAAGGGGTACTTGTATTTTACCGGCGGGGTATTATATGGCGGGATATGCGTAAATATCGTTAAATACACCGTCGGCGAAGGAAATAACGAGTTGAATTATTACGTGTACCAGACCACACATTATGACATCCGGGATATTTAAAAGCTGGTAAAGGGTGTCCGTCCCCCACGGAAATCAATTTTGCGTAAGGGGAGAGGCAGGGACGGCTTTGCGGCAGCCAGCGGGGGCGCATGGCCATTA